>CAYJNB010000213.1:0-3770 GCA_964371205.1 uncultured Treponemataceae bacterium | reverse complement strand
TATATGTTCCAAAGTGCATAGATTCATAAGGAATACTTATTAAAGTTGTTTCATTAGGAATGAGAAGGATGTCTTTAGAGTGCTCCTCTTTTGTTCCCCTGAATTTCATTTCAATGTCGACATCAATATCTTCTGTTAATAAAATCCAATCTATAGCAAATTCTTTTGTGCTATGTGAACATGATACTACACATAAAACTACTATAAACAGAACTACTATTTTCAAAACTTTATTCCTCATAAGCGAGCTCTACTTTTGTGTATTTCCACATTGGATATCTTGAATTTAACCACAACAATGTTCCATCTATTTTGCTCTCGACAATGTAGCCACCCCAAATGTCAGTTGAGCCGTGAGAATTATTTGTTGAAAATTCGTCATAATAATACAGGTCATCAATTTCAATATCTTTAAGTGATTGCATATAGTGCTGTGCGGTAATTTCATTATTTAATGAAACTATATTGTCCTTTGAGTAAGCTTCATATCTCTTTCCTTCTCTTTCAAACTCTAAAAAATATGCTTTCACACCCTCTTTTTTTTCAATTTCAAAAGCATTTTCTGATATTCTTGTTATGCTAGGTCGGTAAAGATATATTTCCAAAGGACCACCATTTGGGATTCTATCTGGGTCAGGGTATAGCAACATCCGTGCATTTCCCGTAATTTCTTCCCCAAAATGCTCTGTATTATTAGGTACTTTTATTTTTTTAGTGCTATTTGGTTTTAGTATGTACTCATATTTCTTTAGAGAAGGAGAATCAATTTTCTGAAACTTGATAACTGCTTCAGTGTATTCTTCGAAATCTTCAAATAATACCCAGTTAATACTATAATGATGATTTCCTTCACAAGATATAACAAAAAGCAAAAATAGGCTAATCAAATAAATCACTAATTTCTTCATAGCGTTTCTCTAATTTTCCTTACCCTCTTCTTCGATTTTATCCTCTTTTTTATTCTTACCACGTTTGCGCATTGAAACAACAATTGTACGTATTAGACGAGCGAATAAGTATGGTATAAAGACTAAAAATGTGGGCAAAACGGCTAGCACACACAGTAATACATAGTCGGGATAGTTTGTGTACTCAAACCATATCATAAGCGCTAGTCCGCAAAAGGAAAACAAGGCGCTAATAAGACAGGTAAAACCATACGACCATTTTTTTGCGCCGGCGATTATTCCGAGTACAAAAACAGAAATAACTAAGGCAAGCCATGTAAGCGAACTTGGTGGTAGATAATTCCAAAAAGACTCTTCGTCGTGTTCGTAAGCATTGTCTCGCTCTCTCTCTACGTTAAACTCGTCTTCTCGCTCGCGCAAACGGGCAAGTTCATCTTGGTCTATAGAATCCGGTGGAAACTCTGTTTCTACTTGGTTAATGCCTGCTGCAAAATCCATATTAGTTCTGGGGCCGGTGTAGCTGAGCTTAGAAAGGTTGAGCGTAGAAAGGGAGCTTAAGTCCGGCGAATCGTCAGTAAAACTTTTATAAAGTATAAGGGTTCGCAAGTTTGGCAATGCTTCTAAGGGATAATCCTGTAGGTTAGAAAAAGGGTCTAGGGTTAGTACCCGTAGGTTCGACAGATCTGCAAGTGCGTAATAACTGTCTACAAATACGTCTTTTAAGATGAGTATTTCTAGGTCTTGTATGGTTGCAAGGGGTTCAATACTGCTAATTTGTCCCCCGCCTGCATCCCCATGCGGATTTGAGTTATACACCTCTAAGAAAACCAGAGGCAACTGCGAAAGCGGCGAAAGGTCAGAAATAAGGCGACCATAAAGAGAAAGAGAGCGCAGATTAGTACAAAGAGCCAAATCGTCTAAGGAGCGAACTTGTGTATCTTCATTCACAGAAAATGCCGGATAAAGTGTAAACTCGCGTACGCTCTGTACGTCGCTTGTAGTAATCGCTCGGTCGTATATTTGCAAATGTCTTCGCATTTCAGTTTCTACAATGGGGTCTACCCAATCAATAAGGTAATCGCGCTCATTCAATAAGTCCTTAGTTTGTGCTTTACTAATGGGGTTATTCCAAAAGCGTAGGTAGGTAAGATTCTTAAATGTGCTTACAAGAGACATATCTTTTATGCTGTTGTTTGCCATAAAAAGCGCTTCCAACTTCGACAAACTTTCTAGGCTTTCAATTGTTTCAATCTCGTTATAACTTATTTCTAAGGCGGTTATATTTGTAAGGTTTTTTAAGGCTGCTATATCATACACCGCATTATGCGATACATTCAGTTTTTGTAACTTTTTTAAGTCTTCTAGTGCATCAAGAGACGCAATATAATTTCCACTAAGCGAGAGCTCTTCTATGTTGCGCAAGGAGGCAAGCGGTGCGGTACTTACAATATTGCATGCCATTGCCGTAAGCGTTTTTAGATTTTTTAAGTCTTCTATTGCCTCTAAAGACTCAATAGGATTATAGTCGAGTCGTAAGGTGTGCAATTTTTTTAGCTTCCTTAAGCTATCGATAGAAGAAATATCGTTATTGCGCATATCGAGGGTACGCAGATTTTCTAGATTAGAAAGAGGCTTTATACTTCTTAGTTCCTTGTTATTGAGTAAAACCAGCGTTTCAAGTTTTTGTAAGTCTTTGAGTGCATCAAGATTGTCTATCTGGGTATTGTTAATCTCTAATACTTCAAGATTCTCAAAATGCTTTAAATCGTCAAGATCATCTATGTACGGGGAATCTAAATGCAAAGACGTAACGCGCATAACATCACTTTTTTTGAGCGGAACAGCGTAACTTATGGGTTCTTCTGCCGCAGAAGTAAATGCAGAACGAACAAGCTCTTCTATATGCTCATCTCGCCAGCGAATCTCTCCGTCATCTTTGGCAGAAACTCCGCTAAAAATGCGTTTAGGCTCTACAACAGTAGAAACACGGCTATATGTGCGCTCTACAGAAAAACCAGGCTCTATCTTAGTAAGTGGGTCAAAAATGCTCTCGTGCGCCACAGCCCTACTCTGCCAAGCCGGATTTTCTGAATGAATGCTTACCCCTTCAAAATCTTGAGAAGCCAAGCGATCCAGAGCTAAGTATGAATCCGTATACAGAGTGGTAAACTGGGGCAGCTCCGTCAAAACATGCACGCTTGAAGTATTTATCGGAAGACCAATAATATCCAACTCTTTTAGATTTTGCAAATAAGAAAGAGGCTCTAAACTAAGCGTTTTAGAACCCGTATTTATGCCCCTTACAGTCAATTTTTCGAGTGTATTTATATCCTGTATTTGATTTAGATTGTGTGCATAGCTTCCAACACTTTTTGTCTTCCACAAAACAAAGTGATTATCAAAATGCAATTCTCTTAAAGGCAAGTGTAAAATATAAGACAAATCATCTATTTTATGCCCCCAAATCGATAACTTTTGTATGTGAGAGAAATTCTGTAAATCGTATAACGTAGTTACTCCGCCATTTTGTAGTGAAGTATCGGTAAGATCCAATTCTGTAACAGCACTCAGTTCTCTTACCTTAATCGTTCCGGACGGCTTACCCAATATCTCGCGAGTTTTTTGTTCTACAATCGCATCTTCCCAAAATATGGGATCATCTAAAGTAATTTCGTTTGCGTAAGAATCCCCGGCAAAAACACCCAACGGATTGCAAAAAACCGCTACCAACATCAACAAACTAAAAGTATATCGTACATTTTTCATACGCACAGTATAGCACATTTTGCGGTTTTGTGGGAGGGGGAATTAGTCAGATACTTATTCAGTTATATATTCAAGTTTAAGGCGTTGTGCATATTC
>CAYJNB010000212.1:0-3781 GCA_964371205.1 uncultured Treponemataceae bacterium | reverse complement strand
AAAAGATGCTAATGGAAATGCTGTGCCATTTACAGTAGATGGTGGAGATGAGAAAATTGATCTAACACTTAAAACTACAGAAGGAAAAGAAGTTGCAATCAACGGTGGTAATATTCTTACTTCTCTTGTTGTTACAGGGAAAGAAACAACGGTAACTGTTGGAAAAGGTATTACTATCAATGGTGGAAAAAGCACTACTGGCGGCGGAGTAACTATAGATGATGGAGCACATTTTATCTTAGATGGTGGTACAATTACTGGAAATGAATCTACTGGTAGTAGTTTAACTTATGGTGGAGCAGGCGTTAACGTAATAAATGGAACCTTTACTATGAAAAGTGGTTCAATAACTGCAAATAAGGGAGTTAGAGGTGGTGCTATTTATGCAGGAAACCCAATTAATGCTGTAAATCCTAATGTCAATGTCTATTTGGAAGGTGGAGAAATTTCTAATAATGAGGGAAAAGTCGGTGGTGCAATATATGCACGTTATGCAAATATACATATAAAAAATACAAAAATAATTAATAATCTTTCTACTAGTACTGATAAGAACTATATAGGTGGCGGCGGAGGTGGCGCAATAGTTGCAACAGGTTCAACAACATTTGTTACTATAGATGAAGGAACACTTATTTCTGAGAACAGTGCAGCACTTTGTGGAGGTGCCTTTTCGATTGCTTCACAAGCAAGCATAATCTTAAAAGGTGGCTCTATAAAGAATAATTATCGCCTTCCATTTGAAGAAGGTGGAGAAAAGATTATTGACAACGCAATTAGAAGTGCTTGGTCTGTATTTTCGACCGAAATTAGATTTGCAGATGGAGTTACCCCTAGTACAGATATTTTACAGGATGCTAAAGATAATAAAATAATTGATGGAAAGTTGACTGTAAATGTTGTACCTTGGCAAAATTTATCTCAAAGAACTGAATAGTTCTTTTGGATGGTAACATGTTACTAAGTTTAGCGCTTGCGCTTTTAATCGGCATGCTTTTAAGCGCTCTTTGCAAGAAATGTAATCTGCCTGGTTTATTAGGCATGCTTTTTACGGGTATAGTACTTGGCCCCTCTTGTTTAAATTGGCTAGACACAAGTTTATTGCACATATCTGCAGAACTAAGAAGCATAGCTCTCATTATTATTCTTTTAAGGGCTGGTCTAACACTCGATATAAACGATTTGAAACGAGTAGGTCGTCCAGCCTTACTTATGAGTTTTCTCCCAGCCCTTTTTGAGATTACCGCTATGATTATTCTTGCACCACGATTCTTTGGTTTAACTGTATTAGAGGCTGCTCTTATGGGCAGTGTAGTCGCAGCTGTTTCTCCAGCAGTTATTGTGCCAAAAATGATTCAGGTAATTGAAGAAAATTATGGAACAAAAAAGTCAATTCCACAAATGATCCTTGCTTCTGCAACACTTGATGATGTTTTTGTAATCGTACTTTTTACTAGTTTTTTAGCTTTAAATCAGGGACAGGCAGTTACAGCACTTAGTTTTATAAGTATACCTACATCAATTATTATAGGGATATTTTGCGGTATAGTAATAGGTCTTCTTTTATATATTTTATTTAAAAAAAATCACTTACGAGATAGTCAAAAGGTAATAGTAATCCTTGCAGTAGGCTTTATTTTGATGACTTTAGAAACATTTCTAAAGAGCGTAGTTCCTTTTTCTGGGCTTATAGCTATTATGACTATGGGGATTACGCTCAAAGCACGCTATCCAATTTTAGCCAGTCGACTTTCTGTAAAGTTTTCTAAACTGTGGCTTTTTGCAGAAGTATTACTTTTTGTTCTTGTTGGCTCAAGTGTCGATATAGCATATGCTTTAAAAGCTGGGCCTGTAGCCTTTGTGCTTGTTATATGTGTTCTTTTTTTTAGAATGATTTCAGTGTTGTTTTGCTTACTAAAAACATCACTCAATTTCAAAGAAAAATTATTCTGTATGATTTCTTATATTCCGAAAGCGACTGTACAAGCGGCAATAGGAAGTATTCCCTTATCTATGGGGCTTTCGAGCGGGTCAGTAATCCTAACCGTTGCTGTACTTTCTATTTTAATAACGGCACCGCTTGGAGCAAGTCTGCTTCAGTTAAGTTATAAAAAACTATTACAAAAGGGGTAGATTTAGTATGAAAGTGTATCATGGAAGTATAATAACGTGTGATAAAGTAGACACTGTTGCAGAATTTCTAGTAGAAGATGAGGGGAAAATTATCTATTGTGGCAATACTCTTCCAAACGAGTATAGAAATGCAAAAATTATAGAACTTGGAAACAAATCAATTGTTCCTTCGTTTGTTGATGCTCATATTCACTTTGCAAGTTTTGCTCTCTTTCATGCAGGTGCAAATGTTATGAATGCAACGAGCAATGAAGAAATTCTAGAAGTTCTAACGAGCTATATAGCAACCTCTAACGAAAAACTTATTGTTGCTTTTGGTGCTTCTCCTCATTCTGTAAAAGAGTGCAAGTTAGTAACAAGAGAACAGCTTGATACAATTTGCCCCGAAAAACCGCTCTTTTTGGTAAAGTACGACGGACATGCATGTATAGTAAATACACCACTTTTAAATCTTGTAAAAAGTAAGGTTTGTAAGTTACGTGGGTATCACGAAGATACTGGAGAGATGAATCAAGAGGCTTTTTTTGCTATATCTGATTATGTTACTAATAGTGTTTCTCCTCTAAAATTAATAAAGAATATGCAAAATGCAACTGACTACTTAGCGTCAAGAGGAATAGGCATGATTCATACGGTTAGCGGAGTTGGCTTTCCACGAGACTTAGATGTTGACCTAGAAAATTGGATAGGCAAGGGTATGAAAAATGGGTTTCAGGTGCGCGTATTTTTTCAGACAATGGATATTAAAAAAGTGCTTAAGCGTAAACTGCCTAGAATAGGAGGTTGTTTTGCAACAGCATTAGATGGTTGCTTTGGTTCAGCGGATGCAGCACTTAACCAGCCGTATGAGGGTACAAGCGATACTGGTATTTTGTTTTATGACGATAAGACAGTAATCAATTTTTGTAAAGCTGCAAATAGAGCACATCTTCAAATTGAGCTACATACCATTGGGGATGCAGCCTTTGATCAAGCAACTCGGTGCTTGCAACAAGCGCTAGAAGATTTTCCAAGAGATGATCATCGTCATACAATAATACATGCCTGTCTTCCAACAGAAGAGGGGCTAGCAATTTGCAAAAAGCATGCAATTATTTTGTCAGTTCAAACAGCCTTTATTAATTGGGAGCAGGAGCCTGATTCGTACATCGAAAGAATTATTGGAAGAAGAGCATGTTTACTCAATCCTATCCGTAGATTTTTGGATGAAGGCCTTATTTTTAGCGCAGGCTCAGATGGTCCTTGTACTACACCAGATCCAATAATGTGGATACATAAGGCATGTAACCATAGTAATCCTGAGCAATCAATCACAGTTACTGAAGCCCTACGAATGTGTACCTATAACGGCCATTATGGAACCTTTGACGAAAAAGAGCGGGGAAGCTTGGAAACAGGAAAAGTTGCTGACATGGTTATTCTTTCGGAAAATCCGCTATCGATAGAAACAACTCGTCTCAAAGAAGTTACAGTAGAGCAATTAGTTTTACAGGGAAGACCTTATAAAAAATGTACAGGTAATCCTATTCTTCACATTTTACGTGGAATAGTTTCTTAAACATAAAAAAACCTTCGCTAAAAACGAAGGTTTTTGGGTGCCCGACGGGATTTGAACCCGCGACAACAAGATCCACAATCTTGCGCTCTA
>CAYJNB010000211.1:0-3787 GCA_964371205.1 uncultured Treponemataceae bacterium | reverse complement strand
AGTCTTGGTATATTTGTGAGCCATCTAGCCACGCACATCTTGTTTTGTTATCCATAGTTTACAACTGTTTATTTTAGTACTTTAACATAATTTTAATATAGTTTTGACTCTTGTCTACAGCAGTCTCAAAAGCTTTCTGACAATCTACAAAATCAAATTCTTTCGAAATCAATTTTTGGGGGTTTAATGCTCCTGACTCAAACCATGTTAAAAGTTTTGGAAATTGGTAACAGTTCATTCTAGAGCCATGTATTTTTATTTCTTTTTTTGTTAAATCAATGGGTTTTATTTTTGCTTCTCCCGCATCAAATCCAAGATTAACAATAGTTGCACACGGCGCGCACAATCCAATTGACTGCTCTAAAATAGCAGCGAGCCCTACTGCATCTACAACAATATTTACACCCCTGTTATCTGTCAGTTCCATAACTCGACTTGTTACATCTTCTTTTTTACTGTTGATAGTTTCAGTGGCTCCAAAAGATTTTGCCGCTTCTAATTTTTCATCAATCACATCTGTTACGATAATATTGTTACAGAACAAAGACATAGCTTGCGCCACACAAAGACCAATTGTTCCTGCACCGTAAATCAAACATATATCGTCTTTTTGGGGATTTGATGCACCTACAACATTTGCTGCAATAGAATATGGCTCGATAGTCGCTGCAGTTCTTAAGTCTATACCTGCAGGAAGTTTATACACTTGTTTCCCATCTGCAATAAATTGATCTACCATACACCCATCGGTTTGCACGCCTAAACACATAACCGTTGCACATACATTAGGATGTCCTGACTCACATGTTGCACAAGTTCCGCAAGCTACAACAGGATCCACCACAACTGCATCTCCTACTGCAACATGATCTACTTTTGCACCAACTTTACTTACAACGCCAGAAAACTCATGTCCCATAATGCGTGGCAACGGCACATCAGGTCTATGCCCTTCAAAAATATGCATATCCGTCCCGCAAATACCACAATACTTTACATCAATCAATACTTCTGTATCTTTAATCGATTCCACTGCGGCTACTTCTTGTATTTCAATTTTTTTTGGGGCGACTAATTTTGCTGCTCTCATTTTATTTTCTCCTAAAACTATCTCTCTATCTATTTTAAGGCAGAGTGCCGTTTTATGCAAGAAATTTATTTTAGCAAGCAGAATATTCCATGAACAAAGATGGTCTCAATTCAAGTAGGTGTCGCTCAAGGCGACGCCCAAGATGTCACCCAAGACGACACAGCCCTTTACAAACTAATTGCTTTTTTCATCCACTTATTCAAAAACTCGATCTGCTCATCGGTATGAAACCAATGCTCTTCGCCATTCATTACAGTAAGGGTTGCATTGTGCTTTTCGATGAATTGCTCTACTGTTTTGATTGAAGTTAGATTATCATTTTCGGCATAGAGAATCTCTGTACGTGTTTTCCAAATAATTGGATTAGCACGTACAAAATTCAAATAATCCCATGATAATGTTTCTCCAGAGTCAGTTTGAATTTCGCCTTTTCTCATTAAAACTTTTTCATCAGTATTTGCCCAAGAAAGCATATCTAAAATTAGTTTTTCCATATCTAGAATAGGCGAAATAAACAAGGCCTTTTCGAGATGACTTTCTTGCAATGCAAGCATAGAAAAATATGCACCTATGCTATTTGCAATAAGATACATTTCATCGTATTTTTTTATCAAATTGTCATACTCAATCTTAATTTGATTTTGCACTACCCATGGAAGATAATCATTATAGTCTACACCAATAACATCAAATCCTGTGCAATTTTTCTTATATTGTGCCGCTTCTAGGTGGCTACCACCTTTTCCGTGAACGTAAATTATAGCTTTCATTACGAGACATCCTATATAGTTGAGCAAAATAGATTAACCGGTGACCTTCTGCCACTTTTCTGCCACATATATTTTTAGCAGTAGGTTATCTTCTTTTTTAGATATAAAAAAAAGCTAACTCATTATTAAGAAACGAATTAGCTTTTTGATCCAAGCGCGACTCGAACGCACGACCTACTGCTTAGGAGGCAGTCGCTCTATCCACCTGAGCTACTGGACCATTTTCAAAGTATAGCATATTTTGCTATTTTTTCGCAATGGTTAGTTGTGGCAAAAAAATGTGTTACCTACGATTTTTTGGGAACAACATCAAGTGTCAAACCAAGTGGACTTAACACTCGCAAAATAGTAGATAACTGTGGATCAACAGAATAACTTTCTTAGTTCAACATATTTTTTACTCTGCTGAGTTAAACTCAATGTTGCGAGTAAAGTACATTGCAGTTGCTACTGCTATGAATAAGCCGATTGTTCCAAAGAGCAAGGCAAAGTCGGTAAGTTGCAAGATTCCAAAGAGGAAGGCATAAATCAGCACTTCAACTATGGCAATAACAAGACCGAGTTTTTTTGTGCGCGTAATTGCCCATACGTAGAGTGCAGTTGCAACAATTACGGCAATTGCACTCATAACATAACTTATGTTAAAGCTCAAGTGTTCAGAAATCGAAAGTAAGAGCATATAAAAAATAACATTGGTTAATCCAATAAGCGCATATTGCACTGCATGAATTCGCTTCTTTGTTAAAAGCTCACACAAAAAGAGGGCAAAAAACGGAATAAAAATAAAGAGCATTGCGTATTTGATACTGCGATCTGTTCGCACATAATTATCATTCAAAAGCAAGAACGAAGTATTTATTGTTTTACTATTCGAAATATGCACCCGATTAAGTTCTTCTAAGCTTCGCACTCCATACAGTGGTGTGTTAAACCCTGCAACTTGCCACTGTGCAGAAAATCCCTCGTCGGTAATTTGGCGATTTGAAGCTAGCCAACTGCCGGTAAAGCCTACATCTGCCCAATTTGAACTCAATTGAATGTTATTGCTTCCTGCCATAGGTAAAAAGTGCATCGACTTTCCACCTTGAATACTCATTGCTATATCACCTGCAAAACCCTGTTCAACTAACTGACGATCGAGTAAGTATACAAAGCTATTTGATAAAATATCGACCGAAGAAAACTGTGCTGTTTCGTATAATTCCAGTTCATTTCCATTTACCTGTATGTTAGGTAACTCTTTGTAGTTTTGTCTATTGCCGGCAGCTACAATGAGCACTGCCTTATCCCACGATACGGTATCATAATGAAATTGAGAATCCAAGTCGTATTGATCAAATTGCACCTTCACGTTCATATCTGAATAAAAGACCGGTGTCTTAAAAATCCCGCGACTAAGCATTTCGGTTTGCATAGTTCCGTTTAGCGAATATTCACTCGGCATAATAAGTATATGATCATTTTTGCGCACAGTCTGTTTGCTGCCCGACGTTTCTATTGTTTCATAATAATAGTAGGGAATTGCAATCATTACGCCATACAGCGAAAAATCGCCCCCAATAGGTGCAATAATTGAATCCAGCGCATCATTCTGATAATACTGTCTGTCGTTTACAACATTTTCTACCAACGCCATGGGAATTAAAAGAAGAAGTCCAATAAAAAATACTAAGAGTATTTTAAATCCTAATGTGTTTGTAAAACTTGTTATTTTTTTATCTGTTTCCATATACTTATGTTTCCTATTTTAAACGATTTTTAATACTTTTACATCGGGAGATACGAGCACATCTCCTGCGGTGTTTTCAATTACCCATTCTACGGTATATGGCTCAAACACTTCTTCGAGAAAGAATTTTCCCTCTTTAAAAGTGAAGTATGCAGCGTCTGTAACTACAATGTCTGCAGCTCCTGCTCCGGTAAGTGG
>CAYJNB010000210.1:2539-3807 GCA_964371205.1 uncultured Treponemataceae bacterium | reverse complement strand
ATTGCCAATACAACTTACGGTGGTTTATTTGCCCATTTTCAAAAACCTTACTTACGTCCTCTCCATCTATTTTATTTCCATTAGAAAAATCTATATCACACATTGATAGTAAAGTTGGAAACCAATCAATTCCATGAACAACTTCATTACAAATACTTGCTTTTATTTTGTTTTTCCATCCTATAACAGCAGGGACCTTGATTCCTCCTTCATACACAAGTTGCTTTTCACCTCGTAAATCAAAGTTAAAACGTTTTGAATCTGGATTCTCTCCTCCTAAATCAGGCCCGTTATCACTACTGAATACTACAATGGTGTTTTCATCTAACCCACAATCAGCCACAGCTTCTAGAATCTTTCCAAACCCTTCATCCATAACTTCAAGCATTGCATAAATTGTGCATACAGCTTCAGTAAACTTACCCATTGCTCTGTATTTTTCTATCACTTCCTCTGGTGCTTGCAATGGAAAATGCGGAGCATTATAACAAACATGCAAGAAAAAGGGAGCCTCTTTATTTGAATGTATAAAGTTTACAGCTTCTCTTGTTAAGATATTAGTAAGATATTCCCTGTTACAGTCTACTCGTACACCATTTCTCTCTACATTGTAATCATAAAAATCATTCCACCCTCCCCGAAAACCAAAAAAATAGTCAAAACCCCTATTATTTGGATGATATTCAGGATGTATTGCACCTAAGTGCCACTTTCCAACTAAACCTGTAGTGTAATTATTTTTTTTATATACGTCAGCAAGTGTTATTTCTGTTAATTTTAAACGGTCATAACCCCGCGTTTCCAAAGTATCTATAACTCCAGTTCTATGTGGGTACCTTCCTGTCATTATTGATGCTCTTGCAGGAGCACATACAGGGGATGAACTGTAACAGTTACTAAGAATACAACTTTCATCTGCAAATTTATCTAAATTAGGAGTATTAGCATCTGCATTGTATTTTCCAAAATCACCATATCCCATATCATCTACGAGAACATATATAACGTTCGTTTTTTTCATTAAGACCTCAGCTGCTGCTTTGTAGTTATCGTGCCCTTTTAGAAACTCTACTGCAAAATTTCACTCAACTACAGTTTTTAAAAAAAGTTGCATACATATCTGCTGTATGCAACTGTACATGCCATTTAAAATTAGTTTAATGGGTTAATAATTTTTTGAATATCCGCATCACCTAAGTTATCAATTGTAACTAAAGCAACACCTGTATCTATTTCCTTTTCAACTGCTTTTCCATTAAGTGTATCTA
>CAYJNB010000210.1:0-2529 GCA_964371205.1 uncultured Treponemataceae bacterium | reverse complement strand
ATAACCCATATTATAAGGCACCTGTGTTACAACACTATTTACAATTCCATCTTCAATAAATGGCACTGTTGCTGCCGTAGCATCAAACCCTACAAAACTTATTTTTCCTACCAAACCAGTTTCTAAAAGAACGTTTCCTACACCAATAGTTGTTGTTTCATTATTAGCAAAAAAACCTCCAACATCTGGATTCGCTGTAATAATATCAGTTGCAATTGCAAGAGCTCGGTTGAGGTCATTATTTGTATATTGAATTGTAATCAATTCCATTTCAGGGAAGTTTGCTTCAATGTATGCTACAGCTCCATCGCTTCTGTCACGGTTATTTTTTACACCTTCTACAGATCCTAGTACAGCATATTTACCTTTTCCACCCATTTTTTCGCCAAGAGCTTTTCCAGCGAGTTCACCGGCAGCCCAGTTATCAGTAGCTATATGTGCTAAAGGAGCATCACTATTTAACTTAGAATTAAATGTGATAATTTTAATCCCTTCGTCTGCGGCAGCTTCAATTGCGGGCGACATAGCTTCCGTATCAAGAGTCGATATTGCAATTACATCAACCCCTTTTGTTACTGCATTTTCAATAAACCTAATTTGTTGGTCAAAATCAGTTTCAGTATCACAACCCTCAACTATAACTTCTACACCAAAGTCTTTTCCAGCTTCTTCAGCTCCCAACTGAACAGTTTTCCAGAAATCACCGTTAAAAGATTTAAGCAATACTGAAACAGTAACCTTATCTTCACTACTTGCACTTGTTTCTTGTTTGCTACATCCAGAGAGAGCTAAAACACAAACAACCAATCCTAAAAAAAGTCTTTTCTTCATACTTTCCTCCATTTTATTTATGTAGGTTTTACCCTAACATTTTACGACATTTTTCGTGCCCTCTGCACCTTATCAATATATACCGCAAAAACAACAATCATACCGGTTGCGAATGTTTGCCAGTTTTGGGATACGTTAAGTAAGTTTAATCCATTCATTAGGATTCCCATCACTAATGCGCCTAATATAGTTCCAGTAATTGTTCCATGCCCACCAGTCATTGATGCGCCTCCAATAACAGCAGCAGCAATCGCATTCCCTTCATACCCAATTCCGACCGTCGGTTGTCCTGAATTTACTCTAGCAGTAAGAACAACTGCTGCACATGACGCCATTACTCCACAAAACATATATGCAAAAACACGAATTTTAGAAGTATTAATACCAGACAATCTCGCAGCTTCTTCATTAGATCCAACAGCAAATACATGGCGCCCTATAACTGTCCGCTTTAAAATAAAATATGCTATTATTCCCAGTATAATCAAATATATTACAGGTAAAGGAATTAAATCAAACAGTCTATACTGTGAAATTTCTTTAAATAAAGGTTGATTATTAATATAAACAGGCTTTGAATCTGTTACTATCAAAGCTAACCCACGCAACGACATCTGCATACCTAAGGTTGCAATGAATGGCGGGAGTTTCATTTTTGAAACCATTAAACCATTACACATACCAATAAAGGCACCCAAAATTAATACAGATAGAATAGCAAGCCACAATGGCTGCCCTGCAGCAACCATCATTGCTGCAATAACACTTGTTAATACAATCGTTGAACCTATTGAAAGGTCAACAGCTTGAGAAATAATTACAACAGTCATACCATAAGCAGTAATTCCTGTTACAGCAGTTTGTAATGCAATATTCATAATATTTTTTACAGTAAAAAAGTATTCACTACTAACACCAAAAAAAATACACATAAAAAACATTACAACTAATACAGTCATTTTTTGCAAAGAATCACTGTTAAACCCTTTCCCTTTTATTAAATTATTTACCATATTCATCTACGCTCTCCTTTCTATGCTTAACCCAGAAGCCATATGCAAAATTGTCTCCTGAGTTGCTTCTTCTTTCGATAACTCTCCCATAACAGAACCTTCACACATCACTAAAATTCTATCGCTCATACCAAGAATCTCTGGCATTTCTGACGATATCATTATTACAGCTACACCTTGTTTTGCGATCTCATTAATAAGAGAATACACTTCATATTTTGCACCTACATCTATTCCTCTTGTTGGCTCATCAAATATTACAACACTTGAATCGCGACAAAGCCACCGACTAATTAATACTTTTTGTTGATTTCCTCCTGATAAATATTGGGCAATTTGCTTAGCTGATGGTGTTTTAATTTTTAATTTTTGTATTTTTTCTTCAACTACTGTTGCGCAAACAGAATCATCAACTATACCACATCGCGCATATGAATATAGATTTGCAATAGTAACATTTGTATCTATTTCAAGATCTAAGAAGAGACCATCTGTTTTTCTATCTTCCGGTAGGTATGCGATACCATTTTTTATTGCATCTGTTGTAGTTTTTATTTTTATTTCAGTACCATTTAAATAAAATTTTCCGCTTTCAATTGAATCAGCACCAAATATTGCCCTTGCAAATTCAGTACGTCCAGCCCCCATTAAACCAGATAATCCCAGGACTTCACCTTTTCTAACA
>CAYJNB010000209.1:1857-3831 GCA_964371205.1 uncultured Treponemataceae bacterium | reverse complement strand
CGTAGGTGTTTCTCCCTTTGTTGCAACGTACTCAATGCAGTGGATTATGCGTGGGATTGCCTTAGTTTTGCTTGGGGGGACACAGATATATGACTTTGGTCCTAACTTTAGACAAATCTTTATTGGAAATCAGTTTACATTTGTTTCAATTGCACTAGTAATTTTGCTAACAGTAATATTCCTTTTTGAGAAAACCGTATTTGGAAAACAGATTTATGCTGTTGGAAAGAATCCAAAAGCCGCAGGGCTTATGGGTGTGTGTACAAAGAGAGTGATTTTAATTACTTACATGATATCTGGAGTCATTATTGCAATAGCAGCGATTATGTACATAGCAAACTTAGGAAGTGCAGAACCTGTAATAGGCTCGGATTTTCCGATTAGAGCCATAGCTGCGACTTTGATTGGAGGAACCGCTTTTGGTGGTGGTAAAGGAAGAATCTTTAATGCATTGGTAGGAACATTAATCTTATTGATGGTAACAAATGGAATGGTGCAAATTGGTGTTCCGACTATATGGCAGGACTTTGTAACAGGAATTGTTATTGTTCTGGCAATGTTCATGGAAAGAGGCCTAGAAAAATTAGAAGTTCAAATGCGTAAACTTGATTAGTTTTGGGGATTAAGTGTTTGGCTTTATAAAAAAGGAGGAAAAATATTTAAGAGGTCTGAATAGTAGACCAGATGTAAAAAGGCTCGAGCGTTTCAAATAATAAGTAGTTTGTTGCGCTGTGATGTATCTTCGAAAAACAATATGGCAGTATTTAAGGTGCCATAAAAATTAAATGCAGATATATATTTTCTGCAAGAAACTTGAATTTTTATAAATTAATCGTATTTATGGAGGAAAAAATGAAAAAAATTGTATTATTATTTTTAGTAGCATTGATAGCTATGGCTACAGTGAGTGCAGGTGGTGCAGGTGATAACTCATCTCGGGATGAAAACGCAAAGCATATTGTTTTATTAGTAAAAAATACTAACAGTGATTTTTTTGTTTCAATGGGTGTTGCAGCTAAAGCACGTGCTGAATCATTTGGTTGGACTATGGATGTTTTGGCTCCTATTCAAGCTGATAATAACGAAGAGCAAATTCAGTTGTTAGAGCAATCTCTAATTAATCCACCTGATGCATATATTATTGTTCCAGCAGACTCTGCAGGAATTACACCTGCAATTGAAGAAATAAACAAAGAAGGTATTCCAGTTCTAAATCTAAACACTAGATTTACTGATAAAAGTTTAGATGTAATTACTTTTTATGCAATTGATAACTTTGGTACTGGTTATGCTGTAGCAAAAGCGGGAGCAGAACTTATTGGGGGCAAAGGAAATGTAATTATGCTTGATGGAACAACCGGATCACAGGTTTCTATTGACCGTAATGCAGGTGGAAATGCAGCTTTTGCAGAATATCCTGGTATTAAAATAATTGATACACAAACAGCTAACTTCGCTAGAGCTGAGGCATTAACTGTTACTCAAAACCTATTACAAAAACATGCTGATATTGATCTAATTTGGACTTCAGCAGGTGAAATGGCATTAGGAGCTGCAGAAGCAATTTCTCAAGCTGGTCGAAAAGATGAAATTCAAATTGTAACACAAAATGCATTTAAGGAAATGATCGAAGCTGTTCTTGACGGAAGAGTTGCAAAAACATTTGATGATGCTGCATGGTTACAAGGACAAACAGCTGTTGATTATGTTAAAGAGTATTTTGATGGCAAAACACTTGACAAAGAAATCATTGTGCCAGCTATTGAAGTAAGTGATGCAAATATGGATGAATACAAAGAAATGTATGATTTGAACTAAACTATTTTATTAAATAGGAGAATAATAAATGTCTAGAAAAACTTACACAAAAGAAGTAATGGGAGAAACATGGCATCTAACTGATTATCCAAAAATTCAGTTTGAAGATACCCCCCTTGGAAGATTAAAAAAAGAAGTGTGGGAAGCATCAGAAGA
>CAYJNB010000209.1:0-1847 GCA_964371205.1 uncultured Treponemataceae bacterium | reverse complement strand
TCTTGAATGAATTTGAACTTCCTGCTGCCTCTGAACTTGGAAAGCCAGGAACATATATCCAAAACTCACCAAGAAACATGGTAATCGACAAACGTAAAAAAAATGATGTTGTATTGATTCCAATTGGATGTACTGAAAATCACGGGATTCATAATCCAAGTGGATTGGATACTTTTATGGTTACTCAAATTTGTGAAGGTGTGCGACGCTATACTGCAAAAAAAGGGTATGAAGTTACACTAACTTTCCCTCCAATTAACTATGGGGGACATCCATACCATCACGTTGCAATGCCTGGAACAGTTATGGTTTCTGAAGAAGTAGTACGAGAAACTCTAATTTATACTTTATTAGGTTTATGGGATGATGGATATCGAAAATTCATTATTGTAAACAACCATGGTCATAAATGGATGTTGGAATCTGCAGTTCAAGAATTTTTTAAACGATATCAATTACCTGCTCTTGTAAGTGAGTTAGAATGGCATAGAGCTATCAGAGAATTTTGGATTCCAATTGATGAACCAGATTCTTTCACAACTCATTTTATTCATGCTGATGAAGCTGAAACAGCGGTTGCGAACTTACTATTTGGTGATATGGTTGACATGTCAGTTTGTGTTGATGCACAACCAGTAGGACTTGCTCTTAAAGGTCATTATGATAACTCTGTTGATTCATATGGCCGACCACATACATGGTCTGAAGGTGAAGGACAAACTGTAATTGAACGTTACGGTACGCCAGAAGGTGTTGTTGGTTATCCTTCTAGAGGTGATGGATTTAAAGCAAAACGACCCATTGCAGCTATTTGTAAATATATAACACTAATGATTGACGATATGTTAGAAAACTTCCTGTCGGTACAGCTCCAACAAAAGGATTTACTACTCGTCCATTAGAAGAACTAGAGGGATGTTTTAAAGAGCCACTAAGTGAAGGCTGGGTTTCTGTTCATGAGTTAACAAAACGCGGTATCTTTAACTGTGGAGGATAAGACATAGTTTGTATTTACCCCTAAGATATTTCTTAGGGGTTTTAAGGAAGGTCGTTAAAATATGGAAGAATTAGCAGAATTAAAGATATTTTCAAAAAATATTCAAAAAGAAATTCTTAAAATGATAAATCCACTTCCCGCACGGCATGTAGGTGGTTCGTTGTCAATCTGTGATTTGTTAGCAGTGCTTTATGGTAAGCACATGAAGATTAATCCTTGTGCTCCACAATGGGAGGGAAGGGATTGGCTTGTTATGTCAAAAGGGCATTGTGGGCCTGCTTTATATGCAGCGCTAGCATTGAAAAATTATTTCCCTTTAGAAACATTAGCGACGTTAAATGGACCGGGAACAAACCTTCCAAGCCATTGTGATAGGAACAGGACTATTGGAATAGATATGAGTACGGGGTCATTAGGCCAAGGAGCGTCAACCGCTGCTGGTGTTGCTTATGGCCATATGTTGGATGGAAATTCTAATTTTGTGTATCTAATTTTAGGAGATGGGGAAATAAATGAAGGCCAAGTTTGGGAAATGGCTTTATTTGCAGGTACTAGAAAGCTTGATAATTTGATCACCTTTATTGATCATAATAAACTTCAGCTTGATGGGCGGACTGATACGGATGATATATGTAATTTAGGGGACATACAAGAAAAGTATAATACTTTTGGATGGAATACTGCACGAGTAGATGGTCATAACATTGAGGCAATTGACAATGCAATTGAAAATGCGAAAAATAAAAATGGAAAACCTACAGTAATAATTTTGGACACACTTAAGGGATATGGTTTTAAAAAAATAGAAAATAAGTTATCTAGTCATAGTTGTGCAGTTTCAAATGAAGAC
>CAYJNB010000208.1:0-3847 GCA_964371205.1 uncultured Treponemataceae bacterium | reverse complement strand
TCTAAGTGATTATTAAACTCATTAATCATTTTAGAAATCAAAAGCAAAATAGCAGTTTGCACAGCAATTGCAAGATAGCCTACAGCTAAACATATTGTGTAGAGCGATAAATCATCTTGTGGGATTTCTGCTTTGTTTGTTACCCAAGCAAAAAAAAGCAAAATACCCGAAATTGCAGAAAAAACAAGAATTTCTCGTGCACCACCAGTGAGTAAGAAATTTATAATTGCCATAATAGCAAAAAATGTTATAGGGCGATACATGCCAATTGCAATACCATCAAAAGTAAGCCCTAGTGCAACAACAGCCTCTGCAATAACTAACCCAATTAGAGCGAGCCACGAGGCTTTTTTGAATTCTTGTTTTTTAATTAGTACATATGTTCCAATGAAGAAAATAGAAGCAGATGCCATTAAAATAGCACCGCCGCTATTTTTTGTTGCAACTTGTAGAGCAGCAAGAGCTATAAACATAAAAATAAGCGAAATTGACATAACCCTAAAAATGGGTAGCTGAATTTGTTGTCTTTCTGTTAATTGCGGTTTGTTTTCGTTTAAATTATTAGGTTTCATTCTGTCTCCCTAAGTGAAGAAATTCTTCTATATACTATATACTAATATTTCGTATAAAATTCAAGCTTTTTTTATCGCTTTTTCCATATTTTAACTAGATTTCTGTTTCGTACTATTGCGGGATTTATTAATGCAGGAGATAGTTTTGATTTAATTAAAGCTTGTGTTGACTCAAAATTAATATCTAGTTACATTAGAATAATGGAAAAACTCATAATTAAAGGTGCCAGAGAGCACAATCTAAAAAACATAAATGTGGAGTTACCACGCGATAAACTCATTGTTATTTCTGGGCTTTCTGGCTCAGGAAAAAGTTCACTCGCATTCGATACTATCTTTGCAGAAGGGCAGCGACGTTATGTAGAAAGCCTTTCGGCGTATGCACGCCAATTTCTTGGTCGCATGGATAAGCCAGATATTGATTATATTGAAGGGCTTTCTCCTGCGATTTCTATAGAACAAAAAACAACGCATAAAAATCCTCGCTCAACTGTAGGTACGGTAACAGAGATTTACGATTACTATCGCTTGCTCTTTGCGCGAATCGGCAAGCCACACTGTCCGCAATGTGGACGGGCGATACAAGAGCAAACCACCGACCAAATTATTAACACTATTATGAGTTGGGGCGAGGGGACTCGTGTGCAAATTTTGGCTCCTGTTATTCGAGGAAAAAAGGGTGAACATCAAAAGATAATCGATGATGCCCGAAAGGCAAGTTATGTTCGCGCTCGTATTGACGGCTTGACTGTTGAGTTAGACGAAACAATTAAGCTCGAAAAGCAAAAAAAGCACACCATTGAATTGATTATTGACCGCCTAATAATTAATGCCGAAGTGCGTCGTCGCTTAGCAGATTCAATTGAAGCAGCCCTTTCTGCGGCAAACGGCATTATGGTTGCCCTGCGCCAAAACTCAAGCGAAGAAGAAGCAACAGAAGCTTTTTTCTCACAAAAAAATGCCTGTCCTGATTGTGGCATTTCGTTCCCAGAATTGCAGCCTCGCCTTTTTTCTTTTAACAATCCCTTTGGGGCATGCCCTGATTGTACCGGGCTTGGCGAAAAAACTGAATTTGACTTGAATCTTATAATTCCAGATAAGGAACTTTCGTTTGATGAAGGAGCCTTCTTGCCGTACAATCCAGATTCCGCCTGGAACCGAGCGCGTTTTGAGGGCTTATCTAATCACTATGGGTTTTCGCTTTCTACGCCGTTCGAAGAATTAAGCGATTACCACAAAAAGATCCTTATTTTTGGCTCAGATGAACCAATTCACTTTACATACGAAAAACAAGACGGTTCAGGGTATTCAAAATACCACCAGCATTGGATTGGTATTATTGCCGACATGAAACGGCGCTATAACGAAACCTATTCTCAAGGACAGCGCGACAATCTCGAAAAATACATGTCTCACCACCCCTGCGAAACGTGTGGCGGAATGCGGCTCAAGCCAGAAGCGCTTGCCGTGCAAGTTGGGGAGAAAAATATTCATCAAATCTCTGCTATGTCGGTTGGCGATTCAATTTCCTTTTTTGAAGGCATTACCTTAACCGATACCGAAAAAAAGATTGCTGAACAAATCGAAAAAGAAATAAAAAATCGCCTTAGTTTCTTAAAAAATGTGGGCCTCGATTATTTAACGCTTGAGCGGCAAGCGGCAACGCTCTCCGGGGGCGAAGCTCAACGCATTCGCCTAGCAACACAAATTGGCTCAAGCCTTATGGGTGTTCTTTATATCTTGGATGAGCCATCTATTGGCTTACATCAGAGGGATAATCAGCGTCTCATTGATACGCTTACGTATTTACGTGATTTAGGTAATACACTCATAGTTGTAGAACACGACGAGCAAACCCTACGTACTGCCGACTGGGTTGTCGACCTCGGCCCCGGTGCCGGTGTTCACGGTGGAGAGGTGGTTGCCTCAGGTCCGCCGGAAGAAGTTATGAAGGTAAAAGAAAGTCTTACCGGACAGTATTTAGCGGGAACGCTTAAAATGGACGTGCCAACCGAACGGCGCAAAGGTAACGGACACAAGTTGAGCCTGAGGGGCGTAACCGAACATAACTTAAAAAATGTTGATGTTGATATTCCACTCGGTACCTTTACCTGTATTACCGGTGTTTCCGGAAGCGGTAAGTCTACTCTTATGAGCGACGTATTGTACCCCGCTGTATCGAACAAACTTATGCGCTCCGTTTTACCGGTCGGCGCTTATAAAAAAATTAGCGGACTTGAGCACATCGATAAGGTTATAAATATTGACCAAAGCCCAATCGGGCGCACACCTCGCTCAAACCCTGCCACCTACGTCGGGGTATTTGACGGTATTCGAGAGCTTTACTCAAGCTTGCCCGATGCAAAAACACGCGGGTATAAGGCTGGACGTTTTAGCTTTAATGTAAAAGGCGGAAGGTGCGAAAACTGTCAAGGTGCCGGAACCATTACAATCGAGATGAACTTTCTCCCCGACGTATACATTGTGTGCGACGTGTGCCACGGTAAGCGCTTTAATCACGAAACACTCGATGTGCGCTACAAGGGTAAAAATATATACGACGTACTCGACATGACTATCGAAGAAGCGGCGGAGTTTTTCTCGTCTATTCCACACATTTCGCGCAAAATGGAAACACTTCTGTCTGTTGGACTCGGCTATATAAAACTCGGACAATCAGCCCTTACCCTTTCGGGTGGGGAAGCCCAACGCGTAAAATTGGCAAACGAGCTTGCACGCCGCTCAACCGGCAAAACGCTCTACATTATGGATGAGCCAACTACGGGTCTCCACTTTGCAGATGTAAAGCAACTTATGTCAGTTATTCAGCGACTTGTTGAGCAGGGAAACACCATTGTAATGATTGAACACAATCTCGACGTAATTATGCAAGCCGACCACATAATCGATGTTGGACCCGAAGGTGGCATAAAAGGCGGTACGATTCTTACCTATGGAACACCCGAACAAGTTGCTACTTGTGCTGAATCACATACCGGTTACTTTATAAAAGAAATGATAGAGAAACAGGGGTAGGGGAAAATTCCCAATTTGAACGGTGTTGTCAAGTTCAATTCAAAGCATAAAAAAAGACAGAGTATTAAACTCTGTCTTTAGTGCGGGAGACCAGACTTGAACTGGCACAGCCTTTCGACCACTAGCACCTCAAGCTAGCGTGTCTACCAAATTCCACCACCCCCGCGTGTGCGAACAATTGTTGGCAACGAAAAATAGAATAGCAAAAAATCAAAATTCTGTCAATGGGGAATTGTTTT
>CAYJNB010000207.1:1997-3877 GCA_964371205.1 uncultured Treponemataceae bacterium | reverse complement strand
AAAACTAGGAGGGCTGAAATAGCTAGATGCAGTTTAGTCAAAAAAGAGAACTTAGTATCGTTTTGGATTTTACCGACACTAAGAGCAGTGTATAGGTACAGTGCTGGAATAAAGACAAGGCTCACATAATAACCGTACCAAAGTATAGTTTCGAGTGTAGGGTTTGTAGTATTTAGAGCTTTAAAACATCCCAGACTTATATGAAGAATTTGCAAGAGACAAATAAGAATAACGCCTATTCGTATTCTTTTATTACTTATACGGTATTGTATTGAGTTTATATAAAGAACGAATACCACCAAAAAGCAAAGGTAGAATAATGCTCTACCATCATTCTGAGAAAAACCATAGCGCTTTGTTTCAAAGGCTACTCGACGCAAGATTCTACCTGCTTTTGCTGCAGCTTGGTTGTATGTTTCAATATCTTTTACAAAATATGCTCTTTCATACTCAGCACGAGCCGGGTAGTGCTCTCCTGTCTTTCCGTCGATAGACCTTAATCCATGTATCACCAGATTTTTTTTCAGTGCCAATTTAGAAGTCTCTAACTCTAAAAAACTATCTTTGCCCGTAATCATTCCACCTCGTAAGCTTATAGTGCCGTCTTTGGGTACAATTATTTCTAGATTCCGTCCATTATTAATAAGCTTAACAGCTTCCGTATCCTGCATTACAGAAATCGGTTGGTTTAGATTATTTGTAAAAAACCTATTTGAGTTGTTAAGTATGTAAAAGTCATTTGATATTCCATGTAAGTCGTAGTTTCCATAAAGGGCTTGTGCCATACTCAAAACAATATGGTACATCTCAGGAGAACCCCACATGTTTTTTGCAACCGATGAGCCAAATTCAAAATTTATCGGTAGATTGGACTGTAGCAATTCTTTAAAACTGTTAATGGTCTCAGTTGTTTGGTCTCGGTCAATAACAATTACAACTGTTTTAATATAATGTGGATAAAATGCATATGTCTCGTTTGCAGCAATAAGGGGAAGGGCTTGTACTTCGTATGCTTCTACATTTTTTACTTTTGCTAAATTTCTAAGTGGAATAGCGTTTGAATACGTATCAAAATCAATATGTGAGAAAGTACTTTGAATACTATGAATATAATTAGAATTATCATCTATAACTGTTAGTGCAATTGATTCGTTACATAACGCACTATGAATCAAAATGCTTAGAGAAGTAATGATACTGGCAAATCGTTTTAGTCTTTTTATCAAAAGAAAATCCTTTGCAAGAACTGCATGCCTACAAAGTGATTATATCACTTAGATTGTACATCATCAACCAGAACTATCGGTTGTTTTTTATGACTATATTGATAGCAAACTTTGGTAACCAATCAATTTTAAGGGTACCACCACTAGCTTCAACTCGATTTCGAATTCCTCCTAATCCTCCACCTTCAACGCCTTCATTTTTGGGTTGTTTCCCATTGTTTGTAATTCTAAATTGATACTCTGTTGTATTCTTAGAAATAACAGCTAAAATCTCTGTTGCCTCTGCATGACGTGCTGCATTAGTTGTAGCCTCCCGTAATACAGCCAAAAAAAGATATGCAATTTCTTCATCATCCGGAAGATTGCCCTCTAAAATAATGTGTATGCCAACTCTTTTAAAATAAAGCCTGAGCTCTAAAAGCAACTCTCCCGCACTTTCCTTTTTTTCTTCTCTTATATTTTCTATAATATTTTTTAGCAAAGGAATAATCTGGTCGCTGTCTGTTGGTTGTTTGCTTTGTAATAGACGTTGAATTGCTGTTAGTCGCTGCCCCATAACATCGTGAATTTGAGATCTAATACGTGAATATTCTTGTTCTTTGCGTAACGCAATCATGCTTTCTGTAAGATCCTGAATTTCTTTTTTTTGATTGA
>CAYJNB010000207.1:0-1987 GCA_964371205.1 uncultured Treponemataceae bacterium | reverse complement strand
AATTTTTGTTTGTCATCCTCGAGTGCCAATAAGGTTCTATCTGTTTCTGTAATATCGGTGGCAATAAACTCTACATACCCAGTATTATTAATCATAAAAGAGCGACGAATAAAGGACCACGATTCGGTATCTGTACGTACAACTATGGTGTTTTCGAGTAAATGTACTTGTGCATTCTTTACTCTTCCAGCTAGCATATCTTTCCAAAAGTTTTTAGCATTTTTATATTCTCGATTACAAAATTTTTCCATAAGATCAAGCATACATGTATTAACTAAAAAAATATGGCCATCTTCACCAGAGAACATAATCCCTGCAGGTAGTGTATCAACACCTTGTTTAATACTAAATGCTGTAATTTCTATGCGCTTTCTTATTTGTTCATATAAAACAGCTTTTAAAGCTCTTATAAGAAGAACTAAAACTGCTACAACATAATATATAATGTATATCTTATCATAAGATAAAAATGGCAATGTTATTGCAATAGCTAAGAGTGGAAGAAAAGAAAACTTTTTTGTTTTGAGAGCCAAAATTATAAAACATAAACAAGTTGCGACTGATACAATATAAACCGCTCTTTCTGAGACTGCTACATATACTACAGAAAACTGTCTATTTATCAGCGCAAATACCGGTAGACTTGCAAGAACTAGACAAAATATAGTCAAGCTTATTTCACAAATAAATTCTATAGTTCTTTTTCCAAGGTTATTAAAAGCTATAATCCACGCATGCGCAGCCTGAAAACTTGTAGCAATACTTGCAAATATGAATAAGATAATAAGTACTGTATTGGGAAAGAAATAAAATGAAATCATAAAGGATCCTTTTTTACTGGAAAGGATAATAGAATTGCAGTAGAGTCATCCCAATCTTTTGTGTATAAAAGTCCTTGTAATTCGTCTTCGCTATTCTTTACATTTTTTAATATATAATTTGTATCAATTGCCTTGTCTGGTATTACAGAAAAAACTATAGTGTCTGTTTCTTCATATAGTTGTACTAAAATATCTCTGCATTCTTGTTCAGCCGCAACTTCTATTAAATTACAAAAAACTTCGTACATTCTCATACTTTGCATTAATGCAATTTCGCCTGACACTGTACATCCTATAGTTATCTTTAGTGGTAAAAGCTTTGCAAACTCTTGCATTTCTCCAATTGAATTTAGAAAATCACTTACTGCTTGCGTTTTTTTATATAATGTACTTATACGAAGGATGCATTTTCGTTTTATTCCACAGACAACAATATTTATTCTTACCATTAACCGGTGTGTATCTGTCTTTTTTTTCATTTCGAAAAGCAATTGGTCAATTTTTGACATTTCCTGACTGAGTATACTGTCTATAGTTTTATATACCGCTTTTTCTGCAGCAAGAGAAGCACGTTCTGCTGTAATTTGAGCCTTTTTTTTCAAGAGGGTATTATTTTTTTTAAGCTGAGTATTTGTCTTGTTAAGTTCATCGCGTGCTTTATTTAGCTCTCTGTAATCTTCGTAATATAAAAAGCTTCCACTTAACATTTTTGTTTCTCGTAAAATATAGTCTTTTTTTGATACGGGAGATGTGAGGGAGTGTACAATTACAGCATCATATTTATCATGGATTTCCATACAAAGACTTGAATTAGTAAACATTTTTCTATAATGATTATTTACAGGAAATAGCTTACTTTGTATACAAGCTTCCATATACAATAAAATAATTATATTAATTGAATATGCAAAATCAAAATCATAAAAAAGAGGAATACGTCTTGCATAGCCAATCATAAAAATAATCGTAAAAAAGTTCATCAATAATGGGAGAAGCAAAGTGCTTTTTCTTGGCATAAGAAAAACTTTATACATAAGTATCCCTAAAGATCCGCACACTGTTGTATATACCCAGGCCATAACCACATAGTAGCCAATATTATAATCAAAAGTCGAATTCATATAGTTGTATACAATAAAAACTAACCCATGGAAATTATTTGTACA
>CAYJNB010000206.1:0-3920 GCA_964371205.1 uncultured Treponemataceae bacterium | reverse complement strand
GCAGCATCTCTTTCTGCTGTTAAGCGGATTTTTTTACCGTTTACGATCATGTTGCTTCCATCGAGTTTTACATCACCCTTAAAGCGACCATGAACTGAGTCGTATGTAAGCATGTACACGAGGTAATCTGGGTCGAGTAAGTCATTGATTCCAACTACTTCTACTTCATTGCTAAAATTTTCCACAACTGCGCGGAAAACCATGCGTCCAATACGACCAAAACCATTAATACCGATTTTAACCATTGTAATCTCCTAAAAACCGCAAAGCGGTGCGACACAGACGTCGCTTATATTAAGTCTTGCTATGCAAAACTTTTGTTAAAAAATAGCACCTCTAATGTACGAAATGTACAAGATAATGTCAATGCGTTTACCCTTTTGAGATTGTAAATTAGAGTAATTTTTATCGAAAAGTTATAGGAAAAAACTGTCTTGAATACTCATCTAAAATACGATATAATCTAACTATGCGAGTAATGCGAATATCATGATAAAAGACATGACACAGGGAAGTCCTGCAAAAATAATTCTACGCTTTACTATACCCTTGCTCCTCGGAAACTTTTTTCAGCAATTATATAACATAGTAGACTCAATTATTGTTGGCAACTACGTAGGAGACGAGGCTCTAGCTGCAGTGGGTGCTGCTTTTCCTGTTATTATTCTCTTGGTGTCCATTGCCATTGGACTAACGTTAGGATGCTCTATTCTTATCTCGCAATACTTTGGCGCAAACCAATATACAGAATTACGACGAGCATTTTACACTTGTATGATTTTTATGAGCTTAGTCGCTGTTTTCTTGAGCCTCGTAGGGTTACTCATTAGTAAACCTCTTTTACAGCTCTTACAAACACCGAACCAGCTCATGCAAGAGGCACTTCTGTACTTGCGTATATTCTTTGGCGGATTGTTTTTTATGTTTATATATAATTCAACCTCTGCCCTACTGCGTTCAATCGGAGATTCAAAAACTCCTCTCTATTTTTTAATTTTTTCAACTATTCTCAATATTATTTTAGACTTAGTTTTTGTTCTTATCTTTGAATGGGGAGTAGCCGGTGTTGCATGGGCAACCCTCATAGCACAGGCTATTTCTGCATGTTTATCGGTACTATATATTATTAGAAAAGTACCTATCTTCCATCTACAAAAAGAAGACTTAGTCTTTGACATGTCCATGTACAAAAAAATGCTTAAACTCGGTATTCCGTCTTGTCTGCAACAAACAATTGTTTCATTAAGCCTTCTTTTGATTCAAGGGCTGGTAAACTCATTTAATGACACTACAATTATTGCGGGTTTTGCTGCCTGCGTTAAGGTGGATTCTCTTGCTATAATGCCTATGGTAACAATTAGTAACTCTCTTTCAACCTTTGTTGCACAAAACATGGGAGCAGGAGACATAGAGCGGGTAAAAAAGGGACATTTAGTTACTCTTGCAATGATGATTTGTGTTAGTGTATCTATATCTGCCTGCATCCTTTTATTTGGAAGCGACTTAATTCATCTGTTTGTAAACGAAGAAGCAGCTCCAGGCGTTATAGATTTTGGAGTAAACTATCTGCGCGTTGTTTCAGTATTTTATGTGTTCTTTTCGATTATGAGTTCTGCAAATGGGGTTTTAAGAGGTGCTGGAGATATGAATGCTTTTATGACTAATACCATAATAAATCTTGGTTCAAGGGTATTGGCTTGTTATACACTTGTGCACTTTATTGGGGTTGCAGGACTGTGGTGGGGAATCCCTGTTAGTTGGGTTATAGGTATTTTTACCGCAAATGCACGTTATTTTTCTGGTGCATGGAAAACAAAAGCAGTTGTTCAAAGGGAGTTAAAATAGTATGGATGTAGTTTTTTCTAAAGCAGGAGCCTTTGTTTTAATAATTATTTTGGGATATGTGCTCAAAAGGAAAGGTGTCTTTACTTTGGACAGCTTTTCTGTTTTATCACAAATTGTAGTACGTATAACTCTTCCTGCTGCAATTGTTGCAAACTTTACACAGATAGATGTATCAGGAGCCTTACTATCTATTATTTTGATTGGTATTCTTGTAAATGTAATTATGATTATTGTTCCAAATATATTAAATAAAGGAAAATCTATCGAAGAAAAAACATTTGATATTGTAAATCTAAATGGGCACAATGTAGGGAGCTTTACTATCCCTTTTGTACAAAGCTTCTTAGGGCCACTCGGTTTTGCTGCTACCAGTATGTTCGATGTTGGCAATGCCATAATGTGTGTCGGATTTACGCCGATAATTGCAACTTCTATGTTAAAAGGACAAACAAAGTTTAAATTTTCATCCATAATTAAGATATTTACAAGCTCCTACGCATTTACCGCTTATATTATAATGACTATTCTTGGGATGCTTCATATTCAACTACCTAGCATCGTTCTTATGTTTGCAGAAACTGCAGGTAAAGCAAATGCATTTATTGCCTTGTTTCTTATTGGGATTGGGTTCGAAATTCGCTTAGAGCGTGCAAAGATTCTTACCATAGGAAAGATTTTAACAATTAGATATGTACTGGCAATTCTTTTTTGTCTTTTTGTCTATTTTATATTGCCATTTGAATTAGAAATACGACAAGCGCTTGTTATAGTTTTACTTGGGCCAATAGCATCAGTTGCTGCAGTTTACTCTGAGCAACTAAAGCTAGATGTAGAACTAGCGAGTGCAATTAATTCTCTATCAATACTTATAAGTATTGTATTAATTACTTGCACCCTACTGTTCTTGATATAATCGTTCAATCAACCATACACTGCAATTATGCTCGTTTACGCTCTTCTAATGCACGAATGAGCGTTACCATCATCTCGTGAGTTGGTACACTTACACCACATTTTTTAGCAGCATTTACAACAGAACCACTAATAGTAGCAACTTCTGTTTTTCTGCCATCACGCAAGTCTGCACAAATAGAAGTAATTCCATCGGGATTATTTATTGATCCGCTACGAACTTTTTCCAAAATTGCCGCTTCATCCGCTTCAAGGCCAAGTGCCTTTGCAACTGCAACTGCTTCTTTAACAAGCAAACTAGCTATTTTCCAAGCATGTTCATTACCTGCAATATAACCCATTGGCACTTGTAAAACACCGGTTAAGGCGCTCAAAGAAACATTGGTAAAAAGTTTATCCCAAATTAATTGCTGGATTTTATCGTAAATAGTCACGACAAAGCCACAATCTTCAAATGTTTTTTTGAACTCTGGAAGTCTGCTGTTTTCGTCTGCAATAAGCAAACCAATATTTGTACCACCGTTTCCACCACGCTTTACATGGCCGGGAGCAAGTACATTGCCGTTATCTTGCGTAGTACCAATAACAACTCTAGAAAGCGGCACAAATTTTTGCAAAATATCTTCGTGTCCAGAACCATTTTGCAAGGTAAGCAAATAGGTATTATCACCAATAATATTTTTACAAGAATTGAGCGCCGCTTCAGAGAATAAGGCTTTTACAAAGAGAATAACCAAGTCCATTGGCTCAAGTCCACTTGTTTCTGTTACAGCTGTAGGTCGATACACTACATCCTTACCATCTTCTTGGATAGTTAAGCCGTTTTTATTAATGTGATCAACCACTTCTTTATTTGTATCAATTAAGTATACATCGTTATGTAAGGACAAATGGCCACCATAGATGGAACCCATAGCCCCAGCACCAATAACTGCTATTCTCATTTTTAACCTTCCTTCAGTTGTTTCGTTTTATTTAGAAAATTCTGCTAAACCTTCGATTGCATATACACGAACTGAACAAGAGTCTAAGCCCTTAATTGGCATTGGTGCATACGAAATAAAGAATGTATCTGTTTTTAATTCTTCTAAGTTTTCTAATACTTCAAGGAATACACAGTTTACTTCCATTAAAACATCATGGAATGCGCAAACATCTTCGTT
>CAYJNB010000205.1:0-3958 GCA_964371205.1 uncultured Treponemataceae bacterium | reverse complement strand
ACACGAAGGTCCTGTAAGTTCAATATCGGACCTTACTTCTTTTGCAGAACGCGCACCCGCTCTATTTTTAGAATCAGCGATTACAGAAATATGGGCTTTGTATGAAACAAATGATACGATACCATTTGAAGAAATAGCAGAATTACTCGATAATGATTTTTCTGCGAACAGAGCTTGGGGAATATTTTTACTTTTAAGAAATTCTCCGTATTTTTCAAATGAGCAAGGTGAAACAACTTTTACTATACGAAGTGAAGAAGAAGCTGCACAAATAAAGCTAAAGGACAACGAAAAAGCTAGAGGCGCTGAGGTACGAGAAGAATTTTTAAAACGACTAAAAGCAAAAACAATTGACCTTGAGCAAGGTGATGCTAAGTTTATGCAAGAAATTGAAGCCTTTGCTCTGAGAAAATCAAGTCAATCAAAACTACTTAAAGAAGCAGGGTTTTCTGAATCAGAAGAAAGTGCTCACAAGATTTTAATCGATACAGGGTTTTGGCACATAAGTAAAAACCCCTACCCTGCACGGTGGGGGCTTTCGACTCATTCTGCAGCACTATCCCTCTCTCATCCGCCAAAAGAAGAGCGAGAGAAGGCTCCTTGTATAGCATATGCAATCGATAATGCATGGAGCAGCGATCCAGATGATGCTATTGCATTTGATGGAGAGTATTTGTGGGTACATATAGCAGACCCAGCAAGTACTGTTTTGCCCAACTCAGATATTGATATTGCAGCGCGTGGTAGAGGTGCAACATTGTACCTTCCAGAAGGAGCTTCTAGAATGCTCTGCGAAGAAAGCCTAGAAGATTATGCTCTTGGCTTAACAGCTATTTCTAATGCGCTTTCGTTTAAGATAAAGCTCGATGAAAACGGCAATATAGACGAATGCGAAATTCTAAAAACACATGTTGAAGTAGAACGTTTTACTTATGAGCAAATAGATTCTTTAAAAGACGATAAACGTTTTTCTCCACTTTTTGCAATAGCTGAACGTAACGTAGAACGCAGAAGAAATAACGGAGCAGTATTTATTGACCTTCCCGAGGTACATATTACAGTAAACACAGATACTATTCCTCCGATTGTAGACATTAAAGAAGTGAGCCACGGAGAATCGTCAGAAATGGTTCGAGAAATGATGCTCTTAGCAGGAGAGGCAGCCGCTCGATTTGCATTTAAAAACAACATACCTTTTATGTATGTTAGCCAAGATACTCCTGATATTCCAAATGAATTGCCAGCAGGGCTAGCAGGACAGTATAGATTACGCCGATCCATGCGAGCTCGTAGTGTTGGAGTAACTCCATCAAATCATGCAGGACTGGGAATAGGTATGTACAGTCAAGTAACTAGTCCGTTGCGTCGCTATGGGGACCTTGCCGTACATCAGCAACTACATGCATTCTTGGATGGAAGAGAATTGCTAGACAAGGATACGCTGCTTGAACACATAGCAGCAGGAGATGCAGCTGCTGGAGCATCTGTTAAAGCAGAGCGAAAAAGTAACATGCACTGGACCCTTATTTGGCTACTGCAAAATCCGGAACATAATGTGCGCGGTGTAGTAGTAGATACTAAAGGAAATACAGCAACAATTATGATTCCAGAAATTGCCTTAGAAACCCAAATGGCTCTTTCTAAAACAGCAGAAAAAAATGATGAAGTAATACTTCATGCATCTACTATCGATATTCCAAAATTAAGTGTAACTTTTAAAGAAATCTAATACTTTTAGGAGATTCAATTAAATGGAAAAGAATGATATTTTAGTTACATACGGAGAAGACATTCTTTCAATGACAAAAAACATTTTGTCGGCAGCAAAAATAGAAGAGCATATTGGATCTACGAATAAACGAATTGGACTAAAACCAAACCTAGTTGTAGCAGCAAAGGCCTCTAATGGGGCAACAACTCATCCAGAAATTGCCGAAGGAATCATTCAATACCTACAAGAAAAGGGATATTCCAATATTGTAATTATTGAAGGTTCATGGGTAGGAGATCGAACAGATAGAGCATTTCAAGTATGCGGGTATACTGATCTTTCAGAAAAATATGGTGTAGAAATCGTTGATACACAAAAAGATAGTGCAACAGCTCATGACTGTGCAGGAATGCAAATTACAATTTGTGATAGTGCTCTCTCTGTTGATTACATGATTAATCTGCCAGTACTAAAAGGTCATTGCCAAACAGCTCTGACTTGTGCACTTAAAAACAATAAAGGTATTATTACAAATGCCGAAAAAAGACGCTTTCATAGCGAAGGATTACACCGTCCAATTGCGCATTTAAACGTAAAAGCAAAAAATGACTTTATTCTAGTGGATAGTATTTGTGGAGATCTTAATTTTGAAGAAGGAGGGAATCCAGTACAAACCAACCGCTTATTTGCAACAATAGATCCTGTCCTTTGCGATGCATATGCATGTAAACTTATAGGTTATTCAATTAACGAAGTTCCCTATATTTCAATGGCCTCTAAACTTGGTGTAGGTGAATGCGATGTAACTACTGCAAATGTAATTGAATTACATAAACCAATTCGAGCAAGCAAAGCTGTAGCCTCACGTAAGGCTGCACAGTTAGGCAAAGTGGTAACAGAAAACCAAGCTTGTAGCGCCTGCTATGCAGCAGTTATTCATGCTCTTGAGCGAATGGATGATAATAACCGTTTTCGATCAGTTCCGCAACTGAGCATAGGACAAGGATTTAAAGGAAAAACTGGTCCGCATGGCATAGGAAACTGTACTAATTGCTTTACATCTCACGTTCCAGGTTGCCCTCCGAACGCTTCAGATGTATTAAAATATTTAGAAATTATTACACAATAATCTAGATACGATAGATATCTAGAGAGAGTTTGTAATTGCTGAGCTTATTAAAAGCACAGTGTAAGCAACATATGTACAAAGTAAAACTGTTGCTTCTATTCGGTTAATTCGACCATTTTTACCTTTTTTAAGACTAATTCCCATAAAGAAGAGTGCAAGAGTTACAATCCCCATTACGAGCATATCACGATAGATTGTTTCTGGCGGAAACGAAAACGGTTGGATACTACCTGCAATACCAACAACAGCAAGGGTATTGAACAAGTTTGAACCTAGCACATTACCTAATGCAATATCATGCTCATTTTTGCGTGCTGCTGCAATAGATGAGGCAAGCTCAGGCAACGAAGTACCAATAGCTACAATAGTCAGACCAATAATAAGATCACTTACGCCAAAAAGGTATGCTATTGCTACAGCACCCCAAACAAGCAAACGTGAACTAACTACTAATAAGACTAAACCCACTATAAGCCACACGATAGACATTTTAAGTGAAAGGCTTTCATTATTTTTTTCTTCTTCTTTTGCCTCTTTTTCGACTTCTTTTGCTAATGCATCATTCTTATTCTGTAATCCTTCGCGCACTGTCCAAGTCATCAAAAGTACAAATACAACTAATAAAATAACAGCATCAATTCTCGATAAAGATAAGTCATATAAGAGCACAGCAGACAAGATTGTAATAGCTATCAAAATTGGAAATTCTTTGCGCAAGACGGCTGATTTTACAGTAATTGGACTAATTAAAGCAGTAATTCCCAAAATGAGAGCAATATTTGCTATATTAGAACCATAAGCATTACCAAGAGCTATCCCTGCATTGCCATTTGTAGCTGCAAAGGCAGAAACAACCATCTCTGGTGCAGATGTACCAAATCCAACAATAACCATACCAATAAGAAGTGGAGACATTCCAAAAAAACGTGCTGTACCTGCAGCACCATCTACAAATTTATCTGCACTCCATACAAGAACTGCTAGGCCTATTACTACTGCAATAATTGCAAATACCATATTATCTCCTTTTCCTTCTCATATATTCGCTGTTTTTATATAAAATGTCAACTAAAAGTATGTAATATAGTTTGACTCTATACTTACTTTACATAAAAAAT
>CAYJNB010000204.1:1606-3998 GCA_964371205.1 uncultured Treponemataceae bacterium | reverse complement strand
AAAGCCCTTCTTTTTCGTAATCCCCACGGCCAAAATCGGTTAAATCCCATCCGAGATAACAGTCGAGAATTTCGGTGCAGGTGTCTTTGTTTTTTTTCCAATCTTCAAGTGTCCAAGATGCAAAGGGAGGAAGTAAGAAATTCTGTTTCGTAAAGAATGCTTCGCCCTCTTTTATAATTGTGTTTATTTCTGATCGTTTCATGTTGTTCTTGCCTCGCTTATGGTGTTTGGTCTGGGTTGTCTTCGGTTTTTGATTCTGCCTCTTGTTTTTTTGAAAACATGTTTTTTAGCTTATCAGTATTAAACTTATCAAAAAAACTTTCAGAGGTATACTCTGTGTAATCTGCATCTGATTGAGCCTCTTCGTTTTTACGTGCCTTTTTTTTGGGTTCTTTTTCGATATTCTCTGATTTTGCCTTCTTTCGGCGCGCAACAGCAAAGGTGAACGGAAGCATAACCACAATTCCTGCAACAAAGGAATAGAGAATAATCATGTATACAGCGATTGGTTCAGTTACATAAAATATAAGAGAAATAGGCGTTTTGTTTTCTAGATTTGCACCCATAAAGGCAGCAAAAAACACTACAAAAACAACAAATAAAACTAATCTCCAAGGCATACTAACCTCCATTCTTTCTTAATACCCATTTAAAACGAGTTTTGGTTTGCAGATTACCTAATCTATACAAAACTCGAGAGGGCTCAAATAAGTTTAATGTTAGAATAATTTCTTACAAAAATCATTTGAACTAACTCAAAACGAGTTTTGGTTTACAGGCTACCTAATCTATACAAAACTCGAGAGGGTGGTCAACTGATTTTAAAGTGTAAAACAAATTTACACCACCCGTAGTTTAGCACGGAAGGTGTTTCCCGTCAATTCAGAAATGGTAACTTGTACAAAGCTTCCGATAAGTTCCTTTGGAGCTTCGAATACTACGTGTTCATCGTGCTCTGTTCGCCCCAGCAACTCTTTTTTATTAGCTTTTGAGTGGCCTTCAACAAGGACAGTTAGTGTTGTGCCCTCTCTTTTTCTCATTTCTTCGCGAGAGATGACTAGCTGTGTATCTACAACTTGCTTTATGCGCTCTTTTTTTATTTTGAGCGGCACTTGATTTTGCATCTCGAAAGCTTTGGTTCCTTCGCGTGGGTTATAATAATACATGTAGGCTTCGCTAAAGCGTACCTCTTTCATTAGGCTTATGGTGTCTTCAAAGTCTTGTTCAGTTTCTCCGGGGAACCCAATAAGAATGTCAGAAGTAAGAGAAAGGTTATCGAGTTTTGAACGCACTCTTTGTACTAAGGCAAGATAGTCCTCTCGGGTGTATTTGCGGTTCATTGCTTCTAAGACGGAGGTAGATCCGTGCTGTACTGGCAGGTGAAGGTGCCGGCAGAATACGCTTTCTTTTGCTAATACGTCAATAAGGCGGTCGCTTACGTCTTTTGGGTGGCTTGAAGTAAATCGAACCCAACCGATAGAAGATTCTGTGTCTCGAAGGTGGTCTGCAATGCGTTGCATAAGGTCTGCAAAGTCGAGGCCCTCAAAACTGTAGGAGTTTACGTTTTGGCCTAGCAAGGTAATTTCGCGTACCTTATTTTGCGAGAGTATATCTATTTCGTCTAAAATCTCGTTGATTGGGCGAGACACTTCTCTGCCGCGAACATAGGGAACTATGCAGTATGAACAATAATTATTACAGCCGTGCATAATCGGCACAAAGGCTTGGAACGCTCCTTTTTCGTACGACAATGGTGCAAAAGAATAAGCAGGTTTTTCGTCTCCAAAATGCATCTTAAGTTTTTTGCGACTTTCTAACGCGGCAGCAATGTCTGCAAACCGCTGTTTTTCAAAGTTTCCAATTACATAATCAACAGTCGGAAAATCCTTAAGAAGTGTTTCGGCAAGGCGCTCTGCCATACAACCGGTAACTACAAGCGTAATACGTTTCTCTTTTTTTTCTTTCTGCTCTTTTTTTAATGCGGTGTACCAGCCAATTCGGCCATGAATCCTCTGCTCGGCTGTTATGCGAACAGTACATGTATTTAGTATGGCAATGTCCGCTTCTTCAGCTTTTTTTGCAGCGGTCCAGCCTCGTGCATCAAATAATTGTTCAATTGACGCAGATTCTGCCTTGTTCATTTGGCATCCATATGTTTCAAAAAAATATTTCATACTATTATTTTATCTCTCTCCAGTCTGTATATGTCGTTGAGAAAACGTCGTGTTTTCTCAACTTACCGAGTTTCGAGTTTACAACTCAAAACTCGTTCGTTAAACCCGACGTCCTGTCGGGCAATTAATTCAATTCATCCCATTCCAATCAGTATAAGCGAAGGCGCTGTGGTTGTGAATGCTTTCGAAGTTTTCGGCTTCGATACTAAAGTAGGTAA
>CAYJNB010000204.1:0-1506 GCA_964371205.1 uncultured Treponemataceae bacterium | reverse complement strand
CTAAAGTAGGTAAACGGTGTTTCGGCAAAACCTTTTTGTGCAAATTCTTGCAGGGCTAGGTGTACTTCGCGCACTACGTCTTCTACAAAGCGTGGGTTTTCGTATGCGTGTTCGGTTACAAACTTTTCGTCTTCGCGTTTTAAAAGCGAGTATACCGCACCTGAGGCAGACTGTTCAACTAGGTGAATAATGTCTTCAATCCAAAAAAACGAGGGGTTTTGCACTTTTACTGTTACTACCCCGCGTTGGTTATGCGCTCCGTATTCACTGATTGCTTTTGAGCAAGGGCAGAGTGTGGTTACCGGTACGCGTACCGTTACAAAAAAATCATTTTGTAGAGCACCGTTATCCGTTTTAGAAACTGAGCCTTCGTACATGCAGTCGTATTCCATCATAGAGGCTTGTTTAGAAACGGGGGCAGTTTTTTCCATAAAAAAGGGGAACGAAATGCTGCCAAAGGCTTGTGCACAATCGAGGGCTTGCACAATATCGCCAAGCATTGATAAAAATCCCTTCATGCTCAAATTGGTGCGATGTTTATGGAACACTTCTATAAAGCGGCTCATGTGAGTTCCTTTAAAGTGTTGTGGTAAATTTGCATATAAATTAACGCGTGCAGAAGTTGTTTGTGTTTTATGCGCCCTGTCTAATACTTCTACCGGATAGCGTAAATCTTTTATGCCAACCTTTTTGAGTGGAATTTCTCTGTGGTCAAGTTCACTTTGAATATCTTTCATTTTGTTTTACAAAAATCCTCATCTTGTTTCAGTTTTCTAACTACTGTGAATTACGTGCTGCTTCGAGTACGTTGTAAATGAGCATAGCTATGGTCATTGGTCCAACTCCACGTGGAACCGGCGTAATTGCAGAGGCTACCTCGCAGGCGCTCTCAAAGTCTACATCTCCAACAAGACGGAATCCACTTTTCTTGCTCGAATCGGGGATGCGGTTTACACCCACGTCAATAACGACGGCATCTTTTTTTATCATATCGGCAGTAATACACTGTGGTTTGCCGGCTGCGGCAATTAAAATGTCTGCTTGCTTTGTTATTGACGGTAAGTCTTTTGTACCGGTGTGGCAGAGTGTTACGGTTGCATTGTATTCTTTGCCGGAGAGCAAGACAGATAGAGGGCGCCCTACAAGATTTGAGCGACCCACAATTACTGCATGAGCGCCGGATGTTTGCACCTGCATTTCTTTTAGGAGCACTAAAACGCCATGTGGTGTACAGGGTAAAAAACACTTGTTTCCAATGAGCATGTTACCGGCATTTATGGGGTGGAATCCGTCAACATCTTTTTCGGGCGAAATTGCTTCGATTACTTTGCGGCTGTCTATGTGTTTTGGTAATGGGAGTTGCACTAAAATACCGTGAACGCTTTTGTCGGCATTCAGTTTTGCAATTAAGTCGAGTAATTCAGTTTCTGATGTTTCTGCTTTTAGGTGAATACTGTTATCTTTCATGCCGGCTTCGATTAACGCCTTAGTTTTTCCGGTAACATA
>CAYJNB010000203.1:0-4000 GCA_964371205.1 uncultured Treponemataceae bacterium | reverse complement strand
AGCTTCGAGACCTTTTAAAACTTGTATGTTATTTGCTGAATAAACTGGTGTCATAAAGATGAGTGTATCATAAAGAAATTAAAAAAACAAGAACGTTTCCCCTTGCTAAAATAATAAAAGGCAGTTTATAATGAACTAGTATGGCAGATTATAACTATAATGTCTTTTGGCAAGAAACATATAAGCAAATTAAGAATTTTTTCTCTGCAGATGATCGTGATCATGAATTTACCCTCTGGTTTGAAAAAATATCTTATGTATCATCTACAGAAGATTCTATTACTCTTTCTGTTCCATCAGCTTTTTTTAAAGATCAATTAAATCAACGTGGTTATGCAGAAATTATACAAGAAAAATTTACAGAACTCTTAGGTACATCTCTTTCGATTAATTTTATCATTGAGGCACGCCCTCAAACTTCTGAGAAAAAGAATACAGAAAAAACAGAAACAAAAGAAACCTCTTTTGTAAAAAAAGTTGTTGTTGAAGAAAAAAGACAACACCCAAATTTAAGAAGTGACTATTCTTTTGAGACCTTTGTTCCTGGAGAAGATAATTCTTTTGCTTATAATGCAGCAGTAGCTATTTCAAAAAATCCAGGGCGTGCTTATAATCCTGTCCTTATTTATGGAGGGGTAGGTTTAGGTAAAACACATCTTATGCAAGCAATTGGAAATGCAGCATACGAAGATGAAGATAAAAAAGTAATTTATATAACTGCAGAAGACTTTACAAATGAATTTATGCTTTCTTTAAGAAACAATAGTATGACTCAGTTTAAAAATAAATATCGTTCAGCAGATACTCTTCTGATAGATGATATTCACTTTTTTCAAAACAAAGAGGGTACTCAAGAAGAACTCTTTCATACTTTTAAAGCATTGTATGAAACATATAAACAAATTGTTTTTACTTGTGATAGACCCGTTTCTGAACTCAAAAATTTATCTGATAGATTAAGAAGCCGTTTTGAAAGTGGTTTAAATGTAGATTTACAACCCCCAAATTATGAAACGAGACTTGCTATATTAGAAAAGAAAACGCAACAAAGAGGTATTCATATACCAAAAGAAGTTTTAGATTTAATAGCTCGAAATATATCTACAAATGTTAGAGATTTAGAAGCTTCTCTAACAAAACTAATTGCTTATGCCGAATTAGTAAATAAGGATATAAGTTTAGAAGTTGCTCAACAACAATTGAGAGATGTTTTTGGTGCACCAAGACAAGCTAATATTACAATAGAAACAATACAAAAAGTAGTTTGCGAATATTTTGCTGTTTCAATTACTGATATAAAAAGTAAAAAAAGAACTCGCAATTTTGTTCAACCACGCCAAGTTGCTATGTATATAGCACGTGAGCTAACTGAGTTTTCTACAACTGAAATTGGTGTAGAGTTTGGAGGAAGAGATCATTCAACTGTTATGCATGCATGCGATAAGATCTCAGAAAAAATTACATTAGATTCTTCTATGGAATCTATGATTAATAGTCTAGTTAGAAATATAAAAGACTATAAAAAGTAAATTGTTATTATATTATTAAAAATATGTGTATAAACTGTGGAAAAAAAGTATGCCTGTGTATATGTGGATAAAGTACTAATAACTTTGTATGAGTTATTAGAAGTATAATTTATTATAATATAACGAATTATATAACTTATAAGCATATTCACAGCTACTATTACTACTACTACTATTTTAAATATATAATAAATATAATATAGAGAAGGAAAAAAATATGAAATTCACATTTGACAGAGATGCTCTTTTAAAGGAAATAGCTATTGCACAAGAAATTATTTCAACAAAAAATGCATTATCTATTCTTTCAAATGTATTTTTCTCAGCAGAGAATGATACGCTTACAATAAAAGCAACAGATATAAAAGTAAATTTTGAAACACAAATTCCTATTGAAATAGAAGAACCAGGAACAACAACTGTTTTTTGTGATAAATTTATGAGTATTTTAAATTCTCTTCCTTCTGGAGATATTGAATTTAATCAAAACGATATAAAAATATCTATTAAACCAATTACAAAAAAAGCTAGCTTTCAATTAAAAAGTATGGCCAGTGATAAATTTCCTGAATTTTCAACTGCAGAAAATATTCATTATTTTGAAGTACCAACAAATGAATTTAAAGAAATGATAACACAAACAGTCTTTGCAGTTTCTGATGATGAAACACGCTATTTTATGAATGGGGTTTATGTAGAAAAAAAAGATGATATGTTAAATATGGTAGGAACAGATGGACGTCGTCTTGCTTTTATTTCTAAACCTCTTTGTGCAGGAATAAATGATTTTTCTCCAGCAATCGTACCTCCTAAAATTTTAAATATTGTTATGAAACATGCTCCAAATGAAGGCTCAATTAAAATGGCCATAGTGGAAAAAATGATTTTCTTTGAATTTGGTAGCTATAATTTTACTTCTGTTTTAATAGAAGGTTCATTTCCTAACTATCAAAGAGTTATTCCTGAAACACAAACTTCTTCTTTTGAGGTAGAAAAAAGTGATTTAGTAGAAGCCCTAAAGCGTGTAACTCTTCTAGTTGAACAAAAATCTCGAAGAATATACTTAGAAGTAGCTCCAGGAACTTTAACATTAAGTTGTCAAGAATCAGAAATAGGAACTGCAAAAGAAGAGATTCCTTGTAGGTATGACGGAGAAACTATTACTATTGCAATTAACTATTTATACATAGAAAACCCTCTAAAGGTTGTTTCTACTGATAGAATCGTTTTTGAATTTACTGAATCAATGAAAGCCGTAACAATGAGACCTGAACCAAGTTCAGATTTCTTTCATATCATTATGCCAATGCAGCTTGATAATTAGCGGAGTTTCCTGTGCCTTTTCTCTCTGTTTCTGTAACAAATTTTAGAAATATACAGAACGGTAGTATAGATTTATTTTCTAAAGAAGTTTTTTTTGTAGGAAATAATGGTCAAGGAAAAAGTAATTTACTTGAATCCTTATACTATTCTTCTTATGGAAATTCTTTTAGAACACGTAGTGATTCTGAAATAGTAACTCATGGAAACACAGAATTTTCTGTACGTTCTTTGTTCAAAGAAGAAAATGGAAAGACAAATTCTATAGCAGTATTTTATACTGGAAACAAAAAGAAAATAGAAAAAAATGGAAAAGTAATTTCTGATAGAAAGGAAATTATTAATACAATTCCCTGTGTTTTGTTTTGTCATGATGATTTGGATTTCGTAGTAGGGGAGCCTGAAAGAAGAAGATTTTTTATTGACCAATCTTTGTCAATTATGACCCTTTATACATTGATGTAATTAGAAGATACAAAAAAGTTTTACGCTCTAGAAATATGTCTTTAAAAGAAAAAAAGTATGATTTAATTCCAATCTATGATCAGCAGTTAGCAGAAGCAGGGGTTGAGATTCAACGTAAAAGAAAAGCAGCTTTATATAGGTTTAATTTAATTTTTACTGATTTGTATAAAGAGGTCAGTGGAATAGAAAATGTACATATTTCATATAGACCATCTTGGAAAGAAGAAGTAGAAGATGGAAGAGAAAATAGTAATGAAATAACTGTCGAAAAGGCTTTATATTTTATTGAACAAAAAAAAGAAATGGATAAAGCAATGGGAACAACTTTAAGTGGTCCTCATAGAGATAATATTAGATTTATTAAAGATAAGAAACCATTCATACCAATTGCTTCTACAGGACAAAGAAGATTAATAGCAATTTTATTATACTGAAAAAACACAGAGAAAACCAGTTTTATTACTAGATGATGTTCTGCTAGAATTAGATCCCATAAAGAGGCAAAAGGTTACTTCTTTGCTTCCGGACTATGATCAGTTGTTTTGTACATTTTTACCTGAAGAACCTTATGAAAGATATAAAAAAAGTGAAACAAAAATTTACAATATAGAGGAAGGTAAACATTTTGAGTGATGACACATTTAGAGCTTCAGAAATATTAAAGGTTCTTTTTTCTCAATTTGATA
>CAYJNB010000202.1:0-4008 GCA_964371205.1 uncultured Treponemataceae bacterium | reverse complement strand
ATAAACTAAGTTTCTTTTTTAACAAGCCTCCCGTTTTGGGAGGTTTTTTTATAAAAAAAGACTGAAAGAGTAGGTTTTTTTATAAAAATATGGTATACTGCTACAAATATCCAAAATAGGAGTTAATACATGAAAAAACTTATTTCAACATTTGGATGGCTTTTAGTAGTCGTTCTCATAGCTTCTTGTGCAAGTGAGCCAGAAGCTCCTGCAGCTGAAGATATGTCTGCAGTACAAACAGAAGTAGAAAAAACAGAAGAAAAAGTAGAAGATGGAATTGATGCAGCAGGTAAAAGTGCTGAAGAAATTGCAACTTTAGGTTTAAAAAACACAGCATCAGAAGCAAGAAGTCGTGCTTTGAGTGTCAAGGCTCAAAATGCAGCAAAAGAAATTTTTTCATCTGCACAGTCATATTACGATAAAGGTGAAGAAGCTTTGAAGTCAATGAATTTTGTTTCTTCAATGCAAAACTATGAAAGTTCAATACCGTTATTTAACGAATCACATGATGAAGCTTTAGCAGCTAAAGAAAGAGCGCTTGCAGCATTAGAAAATGCAAAAAAAGCTATCGAAGAGGCAGATGCTGTTGTAAATGCAGAGAATGAAGAAGAAAGCGAAGAAACAGCAACTGAAGAATAAGGAGCAAAGCATGAAAAAAACACTTTTACTTATTAGCATTATTTTACTAGCATCTTTTATGTGGGGGGGATATTATATTGAACCTACAGATACAGATTACATTCAAATTTCTATGATTCAAGATGATATTCTTGTAAGTACAGATGCTTTTGTTGGGCCAATGATACAACTACTCCCAGTTAATCATCACGAAGGCGATATGGCTGCAGCAGAAAAGAAAGACATTGGAGCTCGTACACCACAAGAGGCAATGCAAAAATCTCGTAATGCAGAAAAAGATAGCACAAACCTTTTTAATGAAGGTTTTTATGTAGAATCAATCGAAAAGGCAGAAGAAGCAGAATACTATGCTGCTCTTGCAAAAAATTGGTTCCGCACAGATAGATTAATGAAACGTGCAGAAGAAAGAATGGTTTTAGCAGTACGCTACAATATGAAAGAGCGAAATCCAGAGTTGTATGCTGAAGCAAATGATTTGTATACAAAAGCTCAAGAACAATACAAAAATTATGAGTTTGAAATGGCAAGTGAAAATGCGCTTGCAGTTACTACTTTGTTACAAGATATGACACCTCCTTCTACAGGAAAAACATATACAGTAAAAGACAAGGTGCCCGCAGATTGTTTCTGGAATATTGCAGGGTATCCAGAAATTTACGGAGACCCAACTCAGTGGCCAAAAATCTATGAGGCTAACAAAGATAAGCTAAGACAACCAAATAATCCAGATTTAATTCATCCTGGTATGGTATTTGTTATTCCACCTCTAAACTAGTATTAGTTTTTACATTGAGCTCCGAAAGGAGCTCTTTTTTATGCTATTGCAATTCATAAGAAATAGAAATTTCTGTTTTAAAATCATTTTCTAGATGAGTTGAAAGAGGAAAAATTTCTGTAAGAAGTTGTAGTGCGGCGGAATCGAGAATCGTACTGCCAGAAGTTTTTGAAACTTCTGCCTTTAGAAGTTTTCCTGATATATCGATAGAAATTAAAAGTGTTACAAGTCCTTCTATGTTTCTTTGTTGTGCACGCTTTGGATACACAAGTGATGCTCGAATTTTTGAGTCGAGCTCTTGTAAAAAAATATTCTTTTGTTCATTATCCTTAGATGTTTCTTTACTCTCTTTGTATACTTGAACTTGAGAGGGATCAAGACTTGACTCTATTGCCTTAGTTGTCTTATTTGAGAAATGTTGCATTTCTTGCTTCTGTAGACTCTTTTCATCTACAGTTTTGGGTAGCGCTTGTTTTGCGTTATTAGTAAAATCAACAGTCTCTTCAAGTTGTGTAAGTGCAATGTTAATTCTTAGAGGATGTATGGTTTGCCGTATTGGATTTACAGAAAAAACAAGTATTCCCAATATGATGTAAAGTAGTGTAGTGAGAATACTTGCTATTTTTATCGTCTGAATTTTTCTCAAATAGGCCCCTATTCCTTAAATCTAATTACTAGAAAGAATACCTTCCGCTAAGAGAAAAGCGTCGCCCTTCTGCAGGATAGTAGCCATAGTACACGTATGGAGAATAAATAGTATTTAAGAGGTTCTGAGCTTGAGCTATAAGTAAAAGGTTGCCCTCAGGTAGTGGAACGTTGTAAGAAGCGGCTAGACCCAATAAAAAGTAAGAGGGAATTGTATCTTGTAAATTTGCGTTATCTCCAGCTTGGAAGGATTCACCTTTAAATAAAATATCTGGTGTAAGGGTAATGCCCACAAACGAAAAATCTATACTTGCTTGAGCAGAAAGAGCAGACACAAGAGGAATACGTTTGTTTTTATATTGTCCAGCAGAGAAAACAGCGTGCGTGTATGAGATGGAAATTCTTGCTGCAAAAAAGTCGGTCGGCATTGTTTGTAAGGCGATACTCCCACCGGCATGAAGCGTTTCGTCAAGGTTTTTATTTTTCCCTGTGTAGGTTGATGGGTCAAAGACATATGCAATTTCATTTTCCATTGGCATATAGTACCCGCTTAGGGTGGCAGAAAAAACATCTCCAAAATCTGTTTTTAGACCAAGCTCTGCGTTGTATCCAGTTTCAGCTTTTAAATCTGAATTGAAAGAAGCAGGTTGTGTATAATAAGGAAGTGCAATTATCTCATCTAAAAAGGGGTATCTAAAAAGGTTTGAGGCACGTGCATATACTGAAAATTGTTCAATAGGACGATAGTTTATATCGAGTGCTAAAATAGGAGCCGAAAAGATTGTTTTTCCATCTGTATCAGCGGTTCCATTGAAAGAGTTCAAAAAGCTAGCATCATAGCGCGCTGTTGCAGAAACGGTAAAATTAGAAAAAGCTAGTTTTGTTTGAAGGTATGGAGCTACATAAAATTGAGAGGTATTCATCTTGTCCTTTTCTGTATTTCTAGCTTTTGCAGTAAAAGAGGTACGTTTGTAGAATGTGCCTCCTGTATCGACACCACTTATTATGGAAAGATCAATTTTTTGCGAAATTGCAGAGGCAAAGGTCAAGTTCGGTTTAAAAATAATTCTATGTTGATTTGTGTCTTGAAATGAACTTGAAGAGGCTAAATTTGATTCTAATTTCTTATATTCATAGCCCATAGGAATGAGCACTTCAATACTCGGAAGCACTTCCCAGTACAGTGCAATGTTTCCACCAAGAGAAAATAAGCTGCTGTCATCATCTTGATTTATAGCTTGTTGAGGTTTATCTTCGAACTGTGTTTTTGTAAGTGGGCCGGGCAACTCGTAGTATGAATCAGTAAAGAAAAAACTTGGTTTAAGTGTAATGGTATCAGAAAAATCAATGTAGCTGTTGATAAGTGCATTGGTAGACTTTACTCCTGTTCTTTCTCTCCATCCTTCTGTATTAAACTGGTCAATCGAAACAGAAAATCCTGTAGTTTCAGTAGAAGAACTCAGGCTAAATTGCGGATTAATTGTCCAAAAGCTGCCGGCAGAAAGGGAAATAGTTCCTATTAGCTCTTGAGCAGATTCTTTTGTAATAATATTTATAACACCACCAACAGCATTATTGCCGTATAAAGCAGAGGCTGGGCCATCTAAAATTTCAATTCTTTCTATTGCAGAAAGCGGAACAGAAAGTAAATTTGTTCCGTTCATATCGGGGTTATTAATACTGCGCCCATCAATCATAACCAAAACACGACCAAAGGAGTTTTCGCCAAAGCCACGCATGCTGATTTGTGCTTGTGCATCAGAAGAATAGCTGGAAATGTGCAAGGAAGGAACTGTTTTTAAGACTTGTACTAAGTTTGCGTTTCCGGATTTTTCGATTTCTTCTGCAGTAATTACAGTGGTATTTGCAGGGCTATCGAGAACATCTACAGAAGTTCGACTAGCGGTTACTACGTATTCTTGTGCAAAAAGTGGTACACAAAAACAGAC
>CAYJNB010000201.1:0-4029 GCA_964371205.1 uncultured Treponemataceae bacterium | reverse complement strand
GCCTGATTTATAAGCGAGAGCATCGTTGCGTGTGTACGCCTTCGTCTAGATTCAATAGTAAAAATACCAAATTGAGATACATCTTTTGATTGCTTTAGTTTACTTAACTGCATGTCTATAACATCAAATTTATGCTGGCGTACATAGGCTAAAAAAGATCCTAATGTGTGTTTGTCATCAAATTCAATATATAATTCAAGTGTTTGGGTGTATTTATGCAGAAGAGAATCAATTCTCTGTAGAACTGTCATAATTAAAAATATAGCTATTGCGCCAAGAATTGCGCCTTCGTAAAATCCAATTCCTATTGCAAGTCCACAACAGGCAGAAGTCCACATTCCTGCTGCAGTAGTTATTCCGCGTACTTGATTACGGCTCGTTAAGATTATTGCACCGGTACCTAAAAAACCAATGCCACTAATTACCTGTGCACCCATGCGAGTGGGGTCTGAAGCATGAAAATATTCGTATACATACTGGTTAGTTAGCATTACAAGGGTTGAACCTAAGCATACGAGCATATACGTGCGTAACCCTGCTGGACGGTTTTTTCGTCCACGTTCAATACCTAAAAGCCCGCCAATAATTAAGGCAAGGACAATTCTAATAGAAATTGTTAAGACACTTAAGTCTCGTAAATGATACAGTTCAATAAAATCCATAGTTTAACCCTTTAATAATTATAGCATATTTTTTGCATTTTGCAAATCGAATTTACTTCACTTTATTTTTGAGATACCGATTATATTAATACGGGTGGAAATGGAGGTATGCCAATGTTGGCATCAAATGTTCAGCTTGCAGCAAACGAAATGCTTTCGTTTCAAATGCAACCAACTCAAGGATCGAGTGGGTACGAAAGGGCTGAATCTTCCTTCGATATGCTTTTGCAAAAAGAGCTTAACGGAGCCACGGATGGACAAAAAGATAGACATATAGATATACATTCTCAACAAAACGATAGTTCAAGTGCGTCTAAGGCAGACGAAGTGCGCTCTTCTACAGAAGAAGCTCATTCTCGTGCCGAAGATTCATCTTCTGTACACGACGAAAGAAAAACAGATGAGAGTCTTGCTCAAAAATCTTCTGAATCAGCAGAGAGAGGAAAAGACACAGAGAATGAAGACAAAATTGCAGTATATAAAGAGTCTACACCTGTTGAAAAAATAGGCGAAGAAGTAAAAAATCAGACAGGCCTTCTTGCAGAAAAAGAAAAAATATCTTTGGAGAGCGAAGAAAAAGGCGAGACTCAGATTCAAGCTGAAAATGTACTTGGCGGTATTGCAGATACACTTGTAGCAGAAACAAGTGAAAAGACAGAAGTACAGGCAGAAGAAAATACAGGTGATTTACAAGCTATTGCAGAAGAAAATCTGGTAAAAACAGAGCAATCTGTGCGCTCAGAGCAAGAAACTGTAAAAATGCAAGAGGTAGCTCAAAATGCACAAGATCCAGCAAGAGCTGTATTGCAAGATGTGCCGGCTATATCGGTAAAAGATTTGCGCACTGCACGCGAAGAAGGTAGCAACGAAAGTGGCTTGCAAACCACGGTACAAATCGATAAGAACGGTAATGCAGAAATGACCGTAAATCTTTCTGCACACGCCGCACAAAATGGTAAAATAGATGGAACGGCAGGCAAAACTGCTGCGCAGTTCAGTACCATGCTGTCGCAAGAAATAAAGGCAAATGCAAACGAGTTTGTAAAAACAGGTTCTATAGTTCTGCGCGACAATAACATGGGTAGTATAAACATGATTTTGCATCCGGAAGAACTCGGAAATGTTAAGATACATTTAGAATTAGCCGACAAGGTTATTACCGGAAAAATCATGGTTGAATCATTAGAAGCATACAACGCTTTTAAGTCAAACTTGCAGACCTTAAAGAATGCCTTTGCAGAAAACGGGCTTTCTACAGCGGGCTTCGAATTGAGTTGGTCGGGTAGTGATGGTAATAATCACGATGGTCAAGGTAAACAAAGAGATGATAATCCGAATGGTCGTTTCTATAGCGATATGATACCAACAATTGCTACAGAAACTACAAATGGTTTTTCGACAAATGCATATGGCTATGCTGCCATTAATGTAATTGCATAGGAATAGAAGGAGTAATGATGGAAATTAACACAGCTTTAAGTGCTCAAGAAAAAGCACAAAACAACATGGCTATCGACAGCTTTAATAAGTCTTTGAATATTAGTGGACGAACTGCTAGCCAAGAACTCGGCAAGGACGACTTTCTAAAGCTTTTACTTACTCAGTTAAGCCATCAAGATCCAACTAGTCCATTAGATAATAATCAATTTATTGCTCAAATGGCACAATTCTCAAGCTTAGAGCAAATAACTAATATGAGCTCTGGCTTTACAAAAATGGCTAGTATGCTTGGTTCATCAGAAGTTTCTAACGTGCTTGGTAAAACTGTAGAAATTACAGATGGCGAAAATATACTTACAGGTACGGTAGAAGCAGCCGTACGTGGCGAAAATCCAACGGTTCTGGTTAATAATTCTTATTATACCATGGATCAAATTTCTAAAATATATAATAACTAATTGAATATAAGGGGTATATAGTTATGATGCGTTCACTTTATTCCGGTGTATCCGGATTGCAAAATCACCAAACCAGACTCGATGTAATCGGTAACAACGTTGCAAACGTAAACACTACCGGTTTTAAAAAGGGTAGAGTTAACTTTCAGGACATGATTTCTCAACAATTGTCTGGAGCTGCAAAACCCACAACCGATGTTGGTGGTGTTAACCCTAAAGAAGTTGGACTTGGTATGACTGTTGCAAGTATCGATACCATCTTTACACAAGGTAACTTGCAATCAACCGGTGTATCTACAGATATTGCAATTCAAGGTAATGGATTTTTTATTCTTAAAAATGGCGAAGAAACATTTTATTCGAGAGCTGGTAACTTTGGACTCGATGTAGATGGTCGCTTGGTAAATCCAGCAAACGGTCTTCGTGTTCAAGGATATATGGCAGAAGAATTGAATGGAGAGATGATTGTAAATCCGGCAGGTAATACAGAAGACTTAGTAATTCCTGTTGGTTCAAAAGACCCTGCAAAAGCTACTCAAAACGTAAACTTTGCTTGTAACTTAAACAAAAATACCCCAGAAATTATAGACGGTGCTACTGATGCAGACATTGCAAAAGGTACTTGGGCAACAGAATTTAAAGTATACGATAGTTTTGGTAATGAACACATGCTCAACGTGTCTTTTACTAAGGTAGTTGGAACTGCAAACCAGTGGGAAGCTAACGTTCTTATTAACCCAGATGATGAAGGTGCAGCACAAACTCGTGTAGGAATTGGTACAACTGATGGTACCGATAACACCTTTATTGTTACATTCGATAACAATGGTACGCTCTTAGCAGCAACTGACTCTGCAGGAAACGCAAGTGCAGAAACAGGTAATGTAGTTATGCAAGCATCATTTAATGTACCAGACAGTACCCCAGATGCAGCCGGAGCTCCTTTGCGTCAAACATTTAACATTGATCTTGGAGAAATTGGTAGTCAAATAAATACCATTACTCAAAGTGCATCACAAAGTACTACTAAGGCATTCTACCAAGACGGTTATACACTCGGATACCTCGATAACTTTAAAATTGATAACTCAGGTGTAATTACTGGTGTGTACTCAAACGGTACTAACCGTGTTATTGGTCAAGTTGCAATGGCAAGCTTTACTAACCAAGGTGGTTTGGAAAAAGCTGGAGATAACACCTACGTGCAATCTAACAACTCAGGTCTTGCTAATGTTAATGTAGCAGGTATTGCCGGAAAAGGCTCATTGCTCTCTGGAGCACTCGAAATGAGTAATGTTGACCTAACTGAACAATTTACAGACATGATTGTAACACAACGCGGTTTCCAAGCAAGTTCGAAAACAATTCAAACAGCAGACACCTTGCTCGACACCATATTAACACTTAAACGCTAGTTAGCTAGTTCATAAAGTTCAATCCCAATTCCATACGGAGTTGGGATTTTTTTT
>CAYJNB010000200.1:0-4038 GCA_964371205.1 uncultured Treponemataceae bacterium | reverse complement strand
GGTATGGCTATTAACTGTGGTATTGTAGGACTTCCAAATGTAGGAAAGTCCACTATTTTTTCGGCGCTTACAAGTGCGCCTGCCGAAGCGGCAAATTATCCGTTTTGTACAATTAACCCAAATGTGGGAATTGTAGATGTTCCAGACTCTCGTCTTGATTTTTTAACAGAAACATTTAATCCCAAAAAGACAATTCCGGCTGTAGTTGAATTTGTTGACATTGCCGGTTTGGTAAAGGGTGCGTCTAAAGGCGAAGGACTGGGAAACCAGTTTTTATCGCATATTCGCGAGGTAGGTGTTATTGCGCACGTTGTACGCTGTTTTGAAAACGACGATATTATTCACGTAAACAACAAGATTGACCCTGCCGACGATATTGAAACTATTCACATTGAATTGGCCTTTGCCGATCTCGATACAGTAAACAAGCGTATAGACAAGGCAACTCGTTCTGCTCGCGTACAAGGTAAAGATGAGCAAAAAAAAGCTGAGGCTGAACTGGTTGTATTGAATAAAATTAAACCACTCCTAGAAAACGGTAAGGCGGCGCGTTCTGCCGGTCTTACAGACGAAGAAGTGGCAGTTTTATACGATTGCCACTTAATTACACTCAAACCTTTTATGTATGTGTGTAACACTGACGAAGACGGCATAAAAAACGGTAGCCCGTACATCGAAACGGTGCGCAAAATCGCCGCCGAAGAGGGTGCTGACGTGGTTGTTATGTGTGGTAAATTTGAAGCTGAACTTGCAGACATGGAAAGCGAAGAAGACCGACTCGAGTTTTTAAGCGAAATTGGCTTAACTGAAGCAGGACTAACCACGCTTGCTCGAAGCGCCTACCACTTACTTGGGCTTAGAACCTATTTTACTGCCGGAGAAGATGAGTGTCGCGCATGGACTATTCATGCAGGAGACACAGCCCCAAAGGCCGCTGGTGTTATTCACACTGACTTTGAACGAGGTTTTATTAAAGCAGAAGTATATTCATACGAAGCATTGGTAGAACTCAAAACAGAGAGCGCTATAAAGGCTGCTGGTAAATATCGCCTTGAAGGCAAAGAATACATCGTACAAGATGGCGATGTTATGTTCTTTAAGTTTAACGTATAATTGGGGTATCTTCCCCTTCCTTGAAGAAGATACTTACCTAGTTTTTTTACCCGGAAAAAACTAGGTCGCTTGGCACTACTTCCATGTAGTGCTTTTTTTTTCTTTGAAAGTATTTATTTATAAAATCTGCCATTATTTATGTTTTTTAAATCCAATAACTAATTATGGAGGCTTCTATGAAAATACTACAAAATAAAATTATAGCGTTAGTAGCAACAATTTTTCTTATACTAATTACAAGTTGTTCGTGTTCCTTTGATTGGCTAGAAAAAGTCGGAGCAGAAATTACACTTGAACGTGGAATAAAGATTGCTACGTGGAATACTCAAACTTTTTTTGATGCAGTTGAAGAAGGGACTGAGTTTTATGAATTTATTGGAGAGAAATCATTTTGGAATCTCGAAAAATACGGCGCAAGAGTAAGCAGACTATGTGAGGTTGCAGAAAAAATAGATGCAGATATTTTGGTTCTGCAAGAAATCGAAAACGAGGCGGTAGTACAAGACCTTATGAACGAGATGCCATATGCCATGAAGTATAGTTTTGCTGCCTTTGCTAAAGAACAGGGAGATGCCTTTGGCTGCGCCGTTCTTTCTCGCTTACCAATCGAATCATTTAAAACTCATCAACTTAATTCTTTACTTGCTAAATCAGCAGAGCAACCGCGCTTAAGACCACTCATTGAAGCTCGTATATACACACAGAATGAAGATGATCCAATATTGACCCTTTTTGTCTGCCACTGGAAGTCAAAGGTGGGAGGCGAAGAAAAAACAGATTTTTGGCGGCAAGCGCAAGAAGATTTGCTGATGCAACATGTTAAAGAAGCGATAAAACATTCTGTAGTAGTTGCGACCGGTGATTTTAATCGCACAGAAGAAGATTTTTCGAGTGAGTTCAATTCGCTTTTTTATAACGGTTGGAATTCGTTTTATGGAGAAACAGGTAGCTATGTGTACGAAGATAATTGGGAACGTATCGATTCAATTTTTTTAGCAAATAACAGCACATATCGACTTGTTCAGTTTACTCCTGAAGATAGCGGAGAACACACTTCTTCGACTGGAAAGCCGAGAAAATACGATGTGTACAGCGGGGAGGGATATTCTGACCACCTACCCCTTAGTGCAGTCGTTACTATAATTGAATAACTTTTGTTCTTTGCTCAGTTGAATAATTTGCTTTAGTCGACTGCGTTCTCTCTGGATACAAAAATAAAAAACGTTCGCTGCTTTTTTCTTTGGTTTCAGAAAAAGGATTGTATGTAAACACCTCGTAGTCTGAACGACTATACTTAACTCGAGCCGCTGTTGGGTGTTCTCCTGTATCAAAATAAGCGGTTGCATCTTGGCGATATAAGGCTTTTTCGTGCTCTTCTTTGCTATAATTTCTAGTAAACCAAACTGGAAAATTACTTGTTTTTCCAAGCAACATAAAATCGAATCGCAAGAGTTCAATGAGTAAATCATATTGTGAGTTCTCTAAGTTTGGAAAATTTACATATATGTTTCGCTGTGTAATAAAATCATAAAGCACTGCAAAATTACCTTGAATTGTTCGAGGAGTGTGTAAATCGTTTTTGCTTTGTAAGAAAACAGCAAAGAGCTCTAGAAAATCAAAGAGTGGTATGGAGATTGCTCCAAGTGTGTGCATAAAATTATTTGAGTTATAGAATGTATCGACAAGATGTTCAATATCTTTCAGTTGTAAAATCTCTTTGTAAGATAAGACAGGTGTTTGCAATACTTCGTAAGGAGGAACAGAAAGGTACTGGTATTGACGTGGTGCATTTTTAAAAGGAGTTTGCACTGTTTGTTCCATGCGTGTTCCACTCAAAACTTTAAGAAAGCCAAGTTGCAACATGTGTGGTTTTAAGTTTGCTGCAAAAGCAAAAGACTCTCTAAATGTTGTAAAATCTTCGTGTGGAAGTCCTGCAATTAAATCTAAATGAACATGCACTTGCGGCGGTATGCGCCTAATATTTTCTGCTGTTTTTTCTAGGTCGGTTGGACGACAAATTTCTTTGAGTGTTTGCGGATTAGTGCTTTGTAAGCCAATTTCAAACTGAACAGCACCTTCTGGAAGTGTTGCCAATACCTCAAACGCCTCATCGCAAAGATGAAGCGCTTCAATTTCGAAATGAAAAGCTGTAAAACCGTTATGGTTTTTTGCAATATGCCGCCAAATTGCAAGGTAACGTTTTGCATCAAGATTAAAGGTTCGGTCTGTAAACTTAATTGTTCTAAAATTGTGCCGCAAAAAAAAGTCAATTTCTGCAAATATACGCTCCATCGGTAAGTAGCGCACCGCCTCATCCAATGACGAAAGGCAGTATGAGCATTTAAAAGGGCAGCCACGAGAGGTTTCGTAGTAAGCAAATTGATTTTGGGGCGAAAAATCTGAATTTAAACTACCGTTAGCCGTTCCATCATCGCTATAAATAAAGGGAAGTTCATCCATATTTGTAAGTAGCTCTCTTTCTCCTGGAAAAATGCTATTTCCACTGCTATCTCGAGAAAACACGCCTCGTACTGCTTGTAGCTCATTTAAAAACTGTTTTCTATCTGGCTTTTGCTTAAAAAGCCCAACAAGCTCTGCACAGGTAAGTTCCCCTTCTCCCTTAATAATAAAATCAACTGCGAAGTTAGCTTCTAAAACTTGTTTTGCACGATAAGAAACTTCTGGACCACCCATCCCAATCAAAAGGTTGGGTAAGATTTTTCGCAATTCGTTTGCAGCTTGATATGCAAGTGTACTATTCCAAATATAGGTCGAAAAAATAATCATATCAGCATTGTACTCAGTAATGCCACGCACAATATCTAACAGAGGACTGCTAATAGTCCATTCAGCAAATTGTACAGCACAATCTACTTGCCGTTTTTTTATAAACTGAGTAATTGAACGAACTGCCGGATTAGAATG
>CAYJNB010000199.1:0-4067 GCA_964371205.1 uncultured Treponemataceae bacterium | reverse complement strand
GAAAGGCAAATACTTGAAGAGCAAATAAGAGCGTTGGGAAAAATCCCTCGCTAATCTGCGACATCCTGTCGCGTTAAAGGAGTATGTATGTACAATCCGAAATCAAAGGTCGCTACTGAATTTATTAACGATACTGAGGTGAGGGAAACATTAGAGTACGCAGAAAAGAATAAGAATAACTTTGCACTCATTGATTCAATTCTAGAAAAAGCAAAAACAGCTCAAGGACTTACTCATCGCGAAGCCCTCGTTTTACTAGAATGTCAAGACACAGCATACATTGAGAAAATGTATGAACTTGCACGAGAAATTAAAGAAAAAAACTATGGCAACAGAATAGTAATGTTTGCCCCTTTATACTTATCAAATTATTGCGTAAACGGCTGTGTGTACTGTCCATATCATCAAAAAAATACAAACATCGCACGAAAAAAGCTTACACAAGAAGAGATTGTACGAGAAGTTATTGCCTTGCAAGATATGGGGCACAAACGTCTTGCCCTCGAAGCAGGAGAGCATCCTACAATGGCTCCTATTGAATACATCTTAGAAAGTATTGATACCATCTATAAAATCACACATAAAAATGGTGTAATCCGCCGTGTAAATGTAAATATTGCTGCTACCACAGTCGAAAACTACCGCAAGTTACATGAGGCAGGAATCGGAACATATATTTTATTTCAAGAAACATATCACAAACCAAGCTACGAAGAACTACATCCAACTGGCCCAAAAAGTGATTATGCTTACCACACAGAAGCTATGGATAGAGCAATGGAAGGCGGAATAGATGATGTAGGAATTGGTGTTTTATTTGGACTAAACTTATATAAATACGATTTAGCAGGTCTTCTAATGCACGCTGAACATTTAGAAGCTGTTTTTGGTGTTGGACCACACACTGTAAGTGTTCCCCGTATCTGCCCCGCCGACGATGTTGACCCAACACAATACTCAAATGCTATTTCTGACGACATATTTGCAAAAATAGTAGCAATTTTACGCATTGCGCTCCCTTACACTGGAATGATTGTTTCTACACGAGAATCCCCTAAAGTGCGCGAAAAAGTGCTTGAACTTGGTATTTCGCAAATTAGCGGAGGTTCGAGAACCAGTGTCGGCGGGTACGCAGACGGTGGCGAAGAAGAGAACTCTAGCCAATTTGAACTAAGCGATACCCGTACTCTTGATGAAGTAGTAAATTGGTTATTAACGCTCGGATATATTCCAAGTTTTTGCACAGCCTGCTACCGCGAAGGAAGAACAGGAGACCGCTTTATGAGCCTTGTAAAATCTGGGCAAATTGTAAATTGCTGTCAACCAAATGCCCTTATGACACTAAAAGAGTATCTTGAAGACTATGCATCAACTGATACAAAGCAAAAAGGTGAACTGTTAATAAATAAAACAATACCACTTATTCCAAACCTAAAGGCTCGAGCATTAGCTGAACAATACATTACGGATATGGAAGTAAACGGTAAACGCGACTTTAGGTTCTGACCTTGCCCCTGCAAACATACATCTAGCAAAGCTAGAAACTGAGCAACTATCGAGTTTGTGATTCCTGATTCACAAACTCGTATAATTTAAAAAGTATTATTTTTATAAGGAAAACACATGAGTTTACAGAATACACCCTCGGCGAATCGCCTACATATTGGAATTTTTGGAAAGCGCAACAGCGGAAAATCCTCACTCATAAATGCGATTACAAATCAAGAAGCGGCCCTTACCTCTCCTATAGCAGGAACAACAACAGATCCTGTTTTTAAGGCAATGGAAATACATGGACTTGGACCTTGTATGCTTATTGATACTGCCGGATTTGACGACGAAGGAGAGCTTGGTGAGCTTCGTGTACAAAAAACAGCAAAGGCTATTGAACGCTGCGACATAATTATACTCGTATGTGCAGATTCAAATCTTGAACACGAAAAAAAATGGCTTGCAAAATTTATAAATCGTCCCACCCTTGCAGTAGTAAACAAAAGCGACCTCCCTACAACAGCAACGACAGTTGCTAAAGTAAAGGAGGTTCTTGACCTTGAGCCAGTTGTAGTGAGTGCAGCAAAAAAAACTGGATTACAAGAGCTTATTGCTAATACAATAAAGCTTCTTCCAGAAGATTTTGACAAGCAAAGCATTACAGGAAATCTAGTAAAAAAAGGCGATATAGTACTTCTTGTTATGCCTCAAGATATTCAAGCTCCAAAAGGACGTCTAATTTTACCTCAAGTACAAACTATTCGCGATTTACTTGATAACAAATGTATAGTTGTAAGCACTACATCTGACCAATACGAACAATCTCTTACAAGTCTAAAAGAAGCGCCTTCTCTTATCATTACTGACTCACAAGTATTCAAAATGGTGCACGAAAAAAAACCTGCGGAAAGCTTACTTACCTCTTTCTCTGTTTTAATGGCTGCTCTTAAGGGTGATATTAAAACATTTACAGACGGCGCACGTGCAATAGATTCTCTTACTGAGTCATCAAGTGTACTTATTGCTGAAGCATGTACTCATAAACCTCTACAAGAAGATATTGGAAGGGAGCAAATACCACGTATGTTACGCAAGAAATTTGGAAAAAACATTGGAATAGATATAGTTAATGGCCAAGATTTTCCTGCAGATTTGAGTAAATATAACTTAGTTATTCATTGTGGAGCTTGTATGTTTAACAGAAAGTACGTACTTTCTCGTATAGAGCGTGCAAAAGAACAAGGAATACCCATTACAAATTACGGAGTGGTTATTGCAAAAATAACAGGTATTCTAGACAAGATTACCTACTAAGGCTTTAAAACTATCTTGTTGAGGTATTAAATTTTTTAATATAATCCAAAAATTCCTCGACTGGTAGTGGTTTAGAAAAATAAAAACCTTGAACAATATCTGCTCCAAGCTCTTTAAGACGTAACATATCACTTTCTGTTTCTACACCTTCCACAACTACTGTATAATACGTTTTATGCAAAGCATTAATCAAAGAAGTAGTTAACTCTAATCCAGATTCGCTATTCATCATTTTAACAAATGACTTATCAAATTTTACTACATCAGGACTAAAGTCATATAACGATGTAAGAGAAGAGTATTCACTACCAAAATCATCTAGAGAAATACAAAAACCAACATTGCGTAGTTTTTCTAGTATTAATGTAAGCTGTTTCTTATTCTTTGCATATATACTTTCTGTAACTTCTAATTCTATCATGCTTGGTGCAATTCCGTATCTATTTACTATTTCTAATAAATCGTCAACTAGCGTTGGAACAACTAAAGTTGCCCTTGAAACATTTACACTTAACCTTAAATCTTTTGGAAATTCATTTATTGCTTTACATACTTGCTCAAACATGTATATATCGAGCTTATTTATAAAACCATTCTTTTCAAAAATAGGGATAAAACTATCGGGAACAATTATTCCACCACTAGAATACCAACGTGCTAAAATCTCCGCTCCTACCACTTCGCCTGTTTGCAAATTAATTTTAGGCTGAAAATGAGGCCTAAACTCATGATTCAAAAGCGCACTTTGCATTTTTGAAGAGATGTTAATCTTATGAGCTTTTTCCATTTCCATGTTATAGGTAAATACAGCAACAGTGTTTCCATACATATGTTCTTTACTATGGCGAGCCATAACAGCATTTTCGTACATTGTATGGAATTTTTGATGAATATCATCAATGTAGTAAACGCCAATATGCCACGTTAAATAGCGATCTTCTAAAATACGTTGTCCTGTTATTTCATCCAAGCTTTTGGAACCAAAACTCTGCGAAATTAACTGAATACTCGCAAGATCTATTGAGCGACTAAACAATAGAAATTTATCTGACTGCTCATGGCACACCAACCCTGTATCTTTAGAAACCACTTCTTTTAATGATGTAGCAACATATTTTAAAATTACTTTTCTTGAGTCAAGTCCGTACAAATCGGTAACAAAACTAAAATTATCTATATCAAGAGAGACAATCATATGCTCGTTTGATCTTGCTTTTTGTAAAAGCTTTGCTAGCTCTTGCTTAAACTTTCGCATAGTATAT
>CAYJNB010000198.1:0-4067 GCA_964371205.1 uncultured Treponemataceae bacterium | reverse complement strand
TACACACCTTGAGCAATCATTGCTTGAGCAACTTTTAAGAAACCGGCAATATTTGCACCTACTACGTAGTTACCTTCATAGCCGAACTCTTTTGCTGCATTGTATGCTGAGTCGTGAATGCTCTTCATAATGCCTTTAAGTTTTGCATCAACTTCTTCGCGAGTCCATGACAGACGCATTGAGTTTTGGCTCATTTCGAGACCGGATGTTGCAACACCACCAGCGTTTGCAGCTTTTCCCGGAGCAAACATAATTTTTGCTGCAAGGAATTTTTCTACAGCTTCAGGAGTACTTGGCATGTTTGCGCCTTCAGAAACGAGGGTACACCCATTTTTAAGTAATTCTGCTGCTTCGTCGCCGTTAAGCTCGTTTTGTGTTGCACAAGGGAATGCACAATCACATTTTACTGACCATGGACGAGCATTTGCTGTAAAGGTTGCTTTTGGATATTTTGCAACGTATTCATTGATTCTTCCTCGTTTTACGTTTTTAAGATCCATTACGAAAGCAAGTTTTTCTGCATCGAATCCGTCCGGATCATAAATAAATCCTGATGAGTCAGAAAGTGTTACCGGTTTTGCACCGAGTTCAAGAAGTTTTTCTACACAGTATTGTGCAACGTTTCCTGAACCTGAAACGGTACAAGTTTTGCCTTTAAAAGTTTCGCCTTTAACAGCAAGCATGTTTTCTGCAAAGTATACAGCACCATACCCTGTTGCTTCTGGACGAATTAAAGAACCACCATAAGAAATTCCTTTACCAGTTAAAACACCATCGGTTTGATTTGTAATTCTCTTGTATTGTCCGTACATATAACCAATTTCTCTCGCACCAACACCAATATCTCCTGCTGGAACATCAGTAAAAGGACCAATGTGGCGATAGAGTTCTGCCATAAATGCTTGGCAAAAGTGCATTACTTCAACATCACTTTTTCCGTGAGGATCAAAGTCTGAACCACCCTTACCACCGCCCATTGGGAGTGTTGTAAGAGAGTTTTTAAATGTTTGTTCAAACCCGAGGAACTTTAAGATACTTTGGTTAACTGTAGGATGGAATCGCAAACCACCTTTGTAAGGACCAATAGCGCTATTGTATTGAACACGATAACCACGATTTACTTGTACTTTTCCGGAATCATCTGTCCATGTAACACGGAAAGAAATTAATCTTTCTGGTTCTACCATGCGCTCTAAAATCGCATTTTTTTCGATTTCCGGCATTTTTTCTACAACCGGACCCAAGCTTTCTAAAACTTCTTCAGCAGCTTGTAAAAACTCACTTTCATGAGCATATCTTTTTTTCAAATCTGCTAAAACTCTTTCTACATATGCATTCTTAGCCATATATATCTCCTGATAAAAAAGTATTCAATTTGTTGTATAATTATACAAAGAAATTAAAAAAAAATCACCCCCTTTTGGACGTGATTTCTTTAAAAATACTTCAAAACTGCAGTAAAACTAAAGTGTATCACCTTCAGAAAGATGCGGTTTAATAACTTTTTGGCAAATAGTGTTTTCTTTTCTTATTATACAATCTCTTAGCCAAAGTCCTGCTTCTCTACCCATATCGGGAACAGAAAAATTTATTGATGTTATTTTCTTTTCCATCAGTTCCAACATAGGTGAATTATCAAATCCGCTAATTAGCACATCGTTAGGAATAGAATATCCTTTTTTGTTATATAAGTGATATACCGCGATTGCAAATAGATCATTAAAACAAAAAACACAGTTATACTCTTTTTCAATTAACTGCGCAAAAATTTCTTTTTGAACCGTTGATGCAGAATCAACTATGTAAATATCTTCCGGTGAAAAATTAATGCCAAGCTCTCTGCATGCATCTAATATACCAAATAAGCGTACCTCGCAGATAAAAGTATTTGGCCCATAGCCAATATAACAAGGCTTTAAATCCTTTTTCTTCGCACTGGCTCGATAAACTAATTGCTTCATAGCTTCTTTATTATCTACTGTTACATAATTATGTGTAGAACTTTCTCTGTTAAGAAGAATAAACGGTATTTTTCTATTATGTAACTCTGCCTCAAGATCGCTACTTGGAACGGTAAAAGCAAATATACAGCCACCTATATCGCCTAATTTTTTTGAATCAAAAATAGACAAATCTCCATTATTGATACTGGTAATTATATTAACTTTTGTTTCTCCAAAGCCTGCAACAACTGACTCTATAAGTTCTGCAACATCATAGAAAAAGTGGGTAAAGGTATTCTGTGCTTGTGGTAGCAAAAGCCTAATATTTATAATTGCGCGATTACTTTGCTTTTTTATTGAACGTTGCTCATAGCCGAGCTTATCTGCAATAGATAAAATGCGTTCTTTATTCTCATCTGCAATGAGCAAGGAGTTGTTCAAAACACGAGAGACCGTACTTACCGATAATCCCGCCTCTTTTGCGATGTCATTAAGAGTAATTTTGTTTTTCACTGAAAATCCTATATTTAATTTCTCAGTTAATTATATCACAAGTTAAGAATTTATTGTAGACCGTTTCGAACCAAGCTGAATCTTTTGGCAATGGATGTCGCACCGAATCTTCTGCATGAACAGTATCACCTTTCATCGTAACATATTGAATAATATCTTTTCGCTTACCATTATCTAAATCGAGAACAATCCCCTGCTCTTTTATATTATTGGTAATTGTATTATCATCACGAATCATATATGAACCTCTTGAAAGTCCCCCTGACTCACCATAGGCATCCATTCCCGTTAAATATACCAAAGAAGTTATTAGTATGTCTTCATTTATAAATACTTCTAAAATATCTTCGCGTCTAAGCAAGCGCACATCTTGATAGAAGTCTTTTAAATACACCCTAAACTTTTCTATGAGTTCTTGAATACCTTTTTTATCTCGAATATAAGCTGCGCAGGTATCCATAGCACTCTGATATTTTTTTCGTTTTTCAATAAAAGTAGCTGTTCCATTTGAATTATCTGTGATTGTTTTAATAATTCCGACAACTTCATCTACACTTTCTTTTGCACTAGCGATAAAATCTTCCATCTGTATTGGTTTAAAATTGCGTCTTGCATTGATATATTGCGAAGCACGAAGGGAGCCCACCTGTGTTGAATTAAGAGCTGATCCACCAGGTCTATACACACCAAAGTTTCCGGCAACCTCTCCAACAGGGAAAAGGCCTTTTACATCTGATTGCCACCATGTATCTACTTTTAAGCCCCCGTTATTATGCTGAGCACTTACATTTACTTCTAGCAACTCTTGTGCTAAGTCTATACCATTATTTTTGTATAACTCATAAGCTGCTTTATTCATAGTAAGTAAGCGCTCAATAGGTTTTCCAAATAGTATTTTAGAATTTTCTAAATATGTATAGGCCTCTTTATTCAATATAGAAAAATCAAATTCTTCATTTTTTAACGAACAAGCCGGATTATTTCTATAATCTAAAAAAACCTTTCTTTTCTTTTGTTCACATTCCACATAAATAGCGTAATCAACTAGAGAGGAGCCTCCCTTACCAAGTTTTCTACAGTCAAAAGGCCATTGGTACCCTTTGAGAAAAACTGCAGAAAGCATTTCTTTCGGAGTTTTAAAATAATCAAGTAAAAACTCCCTTTCATCGCTTCCATCTTGGTTTGTCGAAATATAGCGTGGAATTACTTGTTGGTATGAACCCGACAAATTCCAACGGAACTGTACGGAGGTTATACCGTATTGCCACTCAGTAACATTACTTCCTTTTACGCCTATTCTAAAAGCAGCTCCATGTGCACAAGTTTGGCTCTCAGGATATACACTTTTATTGTAGATACCACTCGGCCCGCCGGTTGCATAAATAATATTTGTACATCTAAACAAGGCCAGTTCTTCTTTTCCATTTACAAAGTGGATTGCTAAAGCTCCTACTATTGCTGTTTCAGCATCTTTTGTATTAGTAATTAATCTAATAATTCTGTAACCATCAAAAAAAGGTATATTCTTACGAAGAATAGATTTTTCAAGGTACTCTACCATGTATTTTGACGTTAAAGGACCACAAGAAGTTGCTCTTTGTGTGGTATCAT
>CAYJNB010000197.1:1745-4105 GCA_964371205.1 uncultured Treponemataceae bacterium | reverse complement strand
TGCATGATATCGCCCTTTTTGGTCTTTTTCACCTTGTACATGGTTTCATCCGCAGCACGAAGGAGAGAGTCGCAATCAATAAATGCTCCTCCATAAAAAACAAAGCCTCCTGAAATGCTAATAGGGATTTTCTGATTATCTAATACAGTAATATACGTCTGAGATATTATTTCTTTAAATTCGTCAATGTACATGTGTACTTCTTCTTCGTTTAGACAATTGTGCACAACAATAACAAACTCATCACCACCAAGGCGCGAAATGATTTTATTTGGGGCCCGAATTTTTTTCATTGCATTTGCAGCGGTAGCAATAAGGTTATCTCCACTCTCATGCCCAAATGTATCATTCACATATTTTAAATTATCTAAATCAAGCATAAGCATTGCCAATATCTCAAAATTTTCTCCACTATCTAGGAGTTTTTGCAGTTTCTCAAGAAATGCCCTACGTGTATTTAGTGCTGTAAGATGATCTGTATCACGTTCAATCCGAATTTGTTCTTGTTTTTGCAACTCACTTGTCATATCAATAATAAAGCCACAAACCTTATTATTTTCATTATAAGACTTTATTTTCAAATAGCGGGGTTTTAATTCTGTATCAACAATAAATATATCATCTTCTACACTAAGCTTTTGTAATTGTATTGAATTAAGCAATGTTATAAAAAGGTGTTTTTGTTTAAGTATTTCATCCATTTTTTCAGAATCAATTTGTAAAACATCTGCCATTTTACCCGTTACTTTTACATCATCAGACGCATTAGTATATTCAAACATAGCAACAGGAATAGTAATACTTTGAAAAAGTCTTGTCGTATGTATGTCATGCTCAAGTAAATTTCTAATCATTTGATTTATATTTTCACTGAGTGATTGAAATTCCGGAGTATGATTAATGTTTATGTTCGTATCAAGATTACCTTTTCCAATTTTTTTCATTGCTTTAATAAGTGCAAATATTGGTCGTATTATAACGCTATGTAATAATTTCATTACAACTGCAATAATTATCAATGTGATGAGTACAACAATGAGCATAGTTACAAATGATTGCAAAGGAACATCCTTATATAGGATATCTTCATTTATGCTCATAATCAATGTAATACTGCCAATATCTTTAATATGGTGATAAAATGAGTCGTTTTTTGTATTTGATATCTCATTTGTTAGTAGATTTAAGTCGACAGAGCTTACTAATTCGCCAATATGCTGATTATTTGTTGAAGCTTCAATTTTATTTGTCACATTATCATACGCAATGAAAGTAATTTCTACATCATCAATCATTATGGGGAGTAAATATGAAAGTTCTGTTGTTTTTAAAGCGTCTATGAGGTGTTTTGGTTCATGCCCAATTTGAATAATCATGTTCCTGTCTTCATTCCAAACAGCAGTATATTGCATAAATTTGCTTTCTGCAGTGTTAGGCGCTACATCTTGCGCCAGTCCTACATTTCTGTCCTCCAGCAAGGGAGCAAAAAAAGCCATTTGTTCGCCGGAAGTAAATGAATAGCCATAATATTCGGGGTGCGTTCCTGCAAAAATAGTACCTGTTTCATCAAAAAAGTGAATTTCCTCAAAAGTTAAGAGTTCCATATATTGGTGCAATTTTTCTTGATCGTAAATTGCACCCTCTACATCCTCTAAAAATAAAGAAACACTCCGTGCTTTTACGAGGTACTCTTGTTTGAGATTTTCCTCCATGACATGTATTAATTCATTGTTTTCTTTTATTTTTTGAGCAATAAGCGCAGTTTTATCTGTTGAGCTTTGATTAAAATTTTGTCTTGCAATATTAGAGTGAAACTTATATGCAATAGAGAAAGAAAGAAGCGCACAGATTGTAATGAGAACTGTTAAAATTTTAATAATCATCTTTGTCATAGCTGCCTCGTACTAATATACTATTCGTTTAATATTTTTACTTATAACACAATATGTCAATTAAAACAACATTAGTCGCGGCTTATTGCACCATCAATTGTTCTTATGTTAACTCACCGTTGACATTTTACGTAGCCGTTCAATGATAGGTGGAACGGTTTCTAGTATATAGTCAATTTCTTGTTCTGTTGTGTTTACACCGAGGCTAAAACGAATGGAGCTATGTGCTGTTTCTGGTCCATGGCCGGTTGCTTGTAGTACGTGCGACGGGTCGAGGCTTCCAGAAGCACAGGCAGAACCGGTTGAAACGGCAATTCCGCTTAAATCCATGTATAAAAGAATGGCCTCTCCTTCAGCTCCTGGAAAAGACACATTAAGTGTATTAGGCAAGATTTGTGTTTCGTGTCCGTTTATTTTAATGTTAGGAATAGCTTTTACAAATCCGTCGCGAAGTTTATTGCGTAGTGT
>CAYJNB010000197.1:0-1645 GCA_964371205.1 uncultured Treponemataceae bacterium | reverse complement strand
GCATCGGTATGAAAAAGAGCTCCTTCATAGTGAGCCATTTTTACTAGTTCAGCTATGTCTTGTACCGTGCCAATTTCGTTATTTGCTGTCATTATAGATACGAGTAAGGGGTTTTGTTTTAGGGCTTCTTTGTATGAGCTCATGTTTACTAGACCACTTTCTTCGACAGGAAGGTATATTATCTGTAAACCAAGTTTTTCTAGGCGCTTGCATGATTCAAGTACGCAAGGATGCTCAATTTGTGTAGTAATAATAGTGTTTTTTTTGCGTTTTTTTGATTCATTAATCATAGTATTAAAGACAGTGTTGTTCGACTCTGAACCACCTGAAGTAAATAATATCTCTTCGCTTTTTTTTGCACCGATAAGGTCCGCGATTTGCTTGCGAGCTATTTCTAAAGCTTTTGCTGAACGGCGTCCATCTTCGTGTAAGCTTGATGCGTTTCCGTAGCTGTCGAGTGCGTTATAAAAAAACTCTCGAACTTCGGAAAGTAGGGGAGCTGTTGCGTTATAATCTAAATATATTCTTTTATTTTTCATTGTATTGCGTGGGTAATAATTCCCCCTCCTAATATAGTGTCGTTATAATATACTACAGCAGACTGACCTGGGGCTACTGCTTTTTGTGGTTTTTTAAAGATTATTTTAAAAACAGTCTTATCTTCTGTCGGCTCAATTTGAGCTAACTCTGGTGGAGATGCTAGACGTATTTTTACCGGTGCTTCAAATGGTTTTGTAGGTGGAGTATCTCCTGCCCAAACCCAATTAGTAGCAAACAAACCGCTTGCTTTTAAGTCATCGTCTCTGCCGACTACAACTTGGTTTTTTTCTACATTTATAGAGTGAACATACAATGGAGCCGTTGAGCTAATTCCCAGTCCACGACGTTTACCAATAGTGTAATATTCAATTCCCTTGTGCTTGCCCAGTACGTTTCCATCTAGGTCAACAAAGTCTCCTTCAATAGGAGGTTTATCAGATAATATTATGGGTAAATATTCTGACGGTACAAAGTCTTGGCTTTCGCTTCTGTCTGCTGCAATAAGATTTCTCTCTTTTGCGTATTCAAATACATCTGCTTTTGTCATACTTCCAAGCGGAAAACGAACTTTTTCTAAAACAGTACTTGGTATGCGGTATAAAAAATATGTTTGACTTTTAAATGCATCTTCTGCATTTGTTAACAAGAGTGGGTACTGTCCGTTTTTGCTTTTTCCCATATCCCATCCGTCAATAAAAGAATTTGTAGGGCGTAGCAGCCGTGCATAATGGCCAGTACAAAAATAATCAAATGCTATTCCCATTGAACGAACTGTATCGAGCATTGCACCAAACTTTACGCTGGGATTGCATTGCACACAAGGGTTAGGAGTTCTTCCTGATCTATATTCAGATTTAAAATAATCTAATACATTGTCCTTGTATGCTTTTCGCACATCGGCAACTATATGTTCTATTCCGTGTTCTTTACAAAAAGCTTTAACTTGTGCAATATCAAGTGCTTCATCAGGTCCATAGCAGGAATTTCGCATTCCCTTGTCATTTGGTTTTAGTGGTAAATCATCATTCCACATAGACATGGTTACCCCAATTACTTTGCAACCATGATCTAAAAGCATAAGTGTTGCAACGGTCGAATCAACTCC
>CAYJNB010000196.1:0-4126 GCA_964371205.1 uncultured Treponemataceae bacterium | reverse complement strand
CATTTTCTCAAAGCGATAATAATTCCTTTCTAAATATATCATCGGCATTTTGAGCCGAAACTGTATGTATTACTTTACCCTTTTTGAATATGAGCACTGTATCACCAGCCCCAGTTATTCCGATATCGGCATGTTTTGCCTCTCCAGGACCATTTACTGCACAGCCCATAACAGCTATTGTAGCGTCTTTATTGAGCGCATACAGCTCAGGTTGCCAACGTTCAACAAATCCAATAACATCAAAGCCGTTTCTACCACAGCGTGGACAAGAAATTATTTGAACACCCGAGAGCATACCTGCTTCGCGCAAAATTTCTTTTGCAGTTATAACTTCGTTCTCTGCAGAAGCAGAGAGGCTAACTCTAATAGTTGAACCAATTCCTTTTTTTAGTAAGTGAGTACATGCAATTGTATTTTTAACAACACCAGCTATAAGTGGGCCTGCTTCGGTTACGCCAATATGCAATGGAAAGTCGCAGAGCGTTGCTAACGTTTCGTTTGCCATTATTGTTTCGTCTACATCAGATGCTTTTAGAGAAATAAGCACATTCTTAAAATTATACTTGTCGAATATCTCTAATTCGCGAATTGCAGCTTGTGCAAGTGCTGTGGCTCGGCTTAAAGAACCATCCAAAACTGCTTGAGCAAGATCTGTTGGGAGACTGCCGGCATTTAGACCTATGCGAATTGGCACATTTTTCTCTGCTGCCTTTTCTAATACTGCTTTTCTTTTTTCTTCCGACCCTATGTTTCCAGGGTTTATTCTAATCTTTGCAACTTCGCCATCTAGGCAGCGCAGTGCAAGTTTATGATCAAAGTGAATATCTGCCACTAAGGGCATAGTGCTAACTTCGGCTATTTTTAATAAGGCTTCTGCACTATCCATGTCTGGTACAGCAAATCGCAAAATACCGCAGCCGAGTTTTTCGAGTTTTTCTATTTCTTTTTGCAATAAAAACAGGGCACCCTGATCGTTTAGCACGCCAAGTATACCCTGCTTCCACATTGTCTGAATAACAACTGGATTATCAGCGCCGAGTAAGAGTTTTTTTGTTTTACCCTGTCCACCTACGGCAACAATCCTTGTCTTCTTATATGAAGTCATATATTCTCACAAATAAGGGCTGTCTCATAAGTACTACTTATTTGACGGCCCTTTTTTTTTAAGTAAATTACTGTTAAGTAACTCTAAATTATACTGAAATAAGAGCGAAAACCATAACAAAAAGCGCTACAGTTTCGCAAAGACCTACAACAGTAATAAATTGAGCAAAACCTTTACCTGTTTCGCCGAATGCATCAGAACCAGCAGCACCTGCTTTACCTTGAGCAATTGCAGAGAAAGCCATTGCACAACCTGCTGCAACACCGAGTCCAAGCAAGTACCATGAGTTTTCTAGTGATGATTGCATCATAAACATCATTACGAGGTATCCGTAAATAGTTTGTGTAAGCGGAGCACCAGCAAAAACTGTTAAAATAAATGGAGCAGGCTTGTTATTCATATAACAGCGTTTCCAAGCACCAATTGTTGCTTGACCAGCAATTCCAATTCCGATTGCAGAACCTAATGCAGCAATACCGAGTGCAGCACCTGCACCTAACATTCCAAAATCCATAGTAGTCTCCTATAAAGTTAAATAGTTTCTATTTTTATTTTTTTTTATCCAATTAAGGTTAATCCTTAAAAGGAGTGTATTTAAAACCAGACCATGCCATACCGACGTGACTGGTAAACTCAAGTGTATTAAGACGAACACCGTGAACAATAACCGATAAGAGGTTAAGTGCCATATTGAGTCCGTGCCCAAATACTAACAGCAAGATTCCTGCAAAGATTATAAATCCACCTAGCATAGGTCCTGCCATTGTGTTTACTGTACCTGCGATTGCAGCTCCTGCAAGTCCAACTGCCCACAAACGAATGTAGGATACAATATCTGAAAAGAAGTTAATAACACCGAGTAATACAGAAATTATATTCGAAAAACTCGATAATATACTCTTAACAATATTTCCTTCATAATTGGAGAAGATAAAGCTTAGCGCAAAACCACCACCAATTAATCCATAAGTTATATCTCCAAGTGGAAAGCGTTCTGCAGAAACAAGTAAGTTAAGTACTACAGTAAACATTCCCCAAAGAATTCCCAATGAACCAACGTCTGCAAATAGTTTTAAAGACTTTTCTTTTACATTACGCATTAGAGCAACAACATGCCCAACAGAAAGCTGTGCCAAAGCTAAACTAAAACAGAAGATCTGTATATTAGTACTTGCTTCTGGGTTTTCGTTACTAAATCCCCAAACGGCAATGTTTCTAAAGAAATCAGGCAATAGCTTAGGCGAAATACCAAACCATGAACAGGTAACAGTACCCCATGCTACAGTTGCAGCACCAAGCAATATGGTGAGCGGCATAATGAGCGGAATTTCTTTTTTCTTAGACACTGCGGAAAGTGTTCCTGCTACGCCCACTAGGAGCAGCAATGAACCGTAACCGGCATCGCCAAAGATCATTGCAAAGAAAATCGTAAAGAAGAACAAAAACCATGCAGTAATATCGTATTCGCGATACCCAGGAACTGTACCTAAGAAGTCCAGCACAGGATATAACAAACGAGAAACTGGTGAGTTTTTAAGCTGAGTCGGAACATTATCCTCTTCTGCAGGATCTTCTGCACTTAATGCCCAGTGTTCTTTTGTTGCGAGTTCTTTTAGTTCTGCCATTTTTGGAACTGGAACATAACCTGTTAACCAAGCTAAGGCATGCATATGTTCTACATCTTCAAGTCCCATACCATGGAGTACATTAGTAAACTCAACATCTTTTGACATCTCTACCATTGCGTCAGCAATTGCTTGCGCATATACGCAGTGCTCAACAATGAGTTTTTCTAATTCAATAATGCGCTTTTTATGTTCTGCAACTTCGTCTTTTAACTGTGTTGTAGATTTTTCTAGAAGTGGCACTAAAAAAGCTTCTGGTGGCATATCTGCCGGCTTTTGGTCACCTGCCTCTAAGAGCATAAAGCGAGTTTGAGTCTTATCTCTATTTACAAAAATAGTTTTAACACTCTCCGGTATAGTTTCATACACTGCTACCGGACACTCATATAACGCAATATTTATACCTTTCTCTGAAAGAAACGGTACATCTGCAGGATCGAATCCACCCCACTTTTCGAATCGCTCAAGCTCTCGATAATTCTTAATAATTTCTTCTTCGCGTGTTTTTTTCTCAGAGAAAAACGCATTAATTGCAACAGCTTTTTCTGTAGCCTGTGCAACACTCAAAGAAGGAGGAGCAACTGAGCCTTTCTTTTGGTTTGGAACTTTTAGTTCTGCCAAAGAAAGCGAGGCATTCTCGAGTTTTGCAAATTCGTTTTTTACTTCTGTCAGTTCAGCAGAACTTCCGTCCATATCTTCTAAGTGAATAACCCCAGCTTTTCTTAATTCTTTTAATGCTGTTTTTCGCTCACTTTTAAGTACAATAAGCGAAACTTTTTTCATAGGGACAATCATGTTGCAGCCTCCTGTTCTTCAGCATTTTTCTCTAAGTTTTTCTTAGATATTTTACCGCGAACAACTGCAGCAACCTGTTGGTCGCCTAAGTAAACGGTTATTTTTTTAATATTACTCTTTGTTTCTGGTATTTTTACCTTTTCAAAGAGGTTAACCCGTTGGGTTGTTACCCGCAATTCTTGAGCTAAAAGACGAACTTGTTCTTCCAAGACTTCTACTTCTAGATCAAGAGAGAGTGCTTGCTCCATTTTATCGGCTGCAAGGTCAATCCATAATGGAGTTACGTACAAGTCGTAGTCTCCACGAGAAAAATCTGCGCCTTCGTATACCGGTATTACTACACCGGCAATGTTGCCAACACTTTTTTTAATATTGCGAACAGTTACCATATCGGGTTTAAAAGCTTCTGCTTCACCAAAAACTGCAATCCATTTTGCAAACTCGGCTTCTAAGGCCTTTTTGCTTGCGCGCACTTCTTGGGCACGCAATTCGATGGTGCGAATTTCTGATTGGAGTTGCTGCTTTTTAAGTATCAGAGTTGGTAAGTACCTCTGATACATTTTGAGCATATCTTTTTGATTTTTTTGCTCATTTTTAGTCA
>CAYJNB010000195.1:0-4134 GCA_964371205.1 uncultured Treponemataceae bacterium | reverse complement strand
AAATGCTATAGCTCTCGTTGCCACAAAACCTTGCCAACTCGTTGAATGTGATCAATGAGGTCTTGATTTGCAAGGGTAGAGAATAGTGAAACATCAATGTTGTAGATTAAGGGGAGTTCATCAATATGTAACTGTACTTTTCGTAATACTTGCTCGTTGAGTGAGTTACCAACGAGGGTAATGTCTATATCTGAGCCAGGCTTGTAGGTTCCTTTTGCTCGAGACCCATAGAGGATTACTTTTTCAATGTCAGTATTTTTTACAAAAACTTCGCTTAGCATCGCAAGTTCATTAACTTCTAATCCATAATTCATACAGGTACTCATTTTACGAAAATAAATCGCCTTCAGAATTTTTGTGAAGGAGCTTTGTCATATTTTTTCAAATTCTAAAAATAGGGGATAATATACATCAATAATTGCAGTCATAATAGTATTTACAGTTTCTTCGTCATATATATGTGAGGTTCGGTTTCTGTCTGCAATGGTATCCATCCAGCGTTTATCATCAATAAGCTGAATTGAAAATGCATATCGAATAGCGTCTCTTGACCCATCTATATCATTGGTTCCTTGGTACTCGGCGTAATCTTTTATTACCTTCCATGCTAATTCTTGCGTATATTCAAAGCGCTGAATCAGTCCTTCGTGCGAAAGTTCTTCAAGGTCTGTGGAGGATTCTGCACTAGCTTTTTGAGATTTTACAATGCGTACTGCTATACCTAATTTTTTTAGAGCATTTTTGTAATTTGAAAATCTTTGTTGCCATCTAATATCTTGCATATCCACATTGTAGCACATTTTGTGATTTGCTACAATGAGAATACAGTTATTTACAAGTTACCAAGCCCTACAAGAAGTACTTAACACCTGACTCAAATATTTTGCTGTCGTAGTTACCGCTTACGTTCTTAAAGGTGTAGGGGGTACAGCGTTCGTTGTGTCCCATTTTCCCTAGTACTCGACCGTCTACAGAGGTAATGCCTTCTACTGCTTGGTATGAGCCTGCAGGATTGTCGGCGTTTTGCCAAGCGAGGTTACCGTCTATGTCTACGTACTGAGAAGCAATTTGTCCATTTTTAAGCAGGGTTGCGTACTCTTCTGCGCTACACACAAAACGCCCTTCGCCGTGTGAGATTGGCACAGAGATAACGTCGTCAGTAGATACGCCTGCAAACCATGGAGAGAGTGTTGAGACTACTTTTGTGCGTACAATGCGACTTTGGTGCCTACCGATTGCATTAAAGGTAAGCGTAGGTGCGTCCTCTTTCATAGGGGTAATTTTTCCGTATGGAACTAAACCGAGTTTTATAAGCGCCTGAAATCCGTTACAAATACCGATCATTAGTCCGTCGCGTTCTTCGAGGAGTTTTGAAACTTCTTGTGCAAGACGAGGGGAACGGAATACGGTTGCAATAAACTTGCCCGATCCGTCAGGTTCGTCCCCACCGGAGAATCCTCCCGGAATAGCGATTATTTGTGCGTTTGCCGCTGCTTTTTGTAGTGCAGCTACTGTTTCTTCAATGTCGTTTGGTTTTGTGTTACGTACAATCAAAACTTCGGGAATTGCACCGGCTTTTTCGAATGCACGGGCAGTATCGTATTCGCAGTTTGTTCCAGGGAATACGGGAATAAGTACGCGTGGTTTTGCTACACGTATCTTTGGTTTTGTTGTATTTCGTTTATTGTATGGTTCAGACTGAATTGTTTGCGGTTTCTCTCCGGCTTTTACCGGGAATATTTTTTCGAGTCCGCTCTTGTGTATGTCGAACAGCGTGTTGAGCGGAATGGTTGTACCGCACACTTCGATTGCATCGCCACCTGTTGTACCAATAATTTTTGCGTCTAGGTTTGCAAATAGCGCTTTTTCGTCGACGTCGGCAGAAAGTTCAAGTAATACTGAACAAGGCTCGTATGCGAAAAGCTCTTCCTTGTTTAGGTTAAGCTTTGCGCCGATGCTGTTTCCGAATGCCATGTAGGCAATGGAGCGGGCAATGCCGCCTTCTGCACACGTGTAGGCAGAAAGAATTTGTCTGTTTTCGATTCCACTTGTTATAACAGAACAGATTTTTAAGAAATCAGCATATATTGGCAGAGAATCGCTGTCTTGTGGTGTTTTTATGTAAAGAATGCGACTTCCACTTTGTTTAAATTCACCCGAAATGAGGTGGGCTGCGTTTTGTGTTGCCAAGGCAAAAGAAACAAGGGCAGGGGGCACATCAATTGACTCAAACGTACCGCTCATGCTGTCTTTTCCGCCGATTGCAGGTAGCCCCAGTTGTAGCTGTGCGTCGAAGGCACCAAGCAAGGCTGCAAGAGGCATTCCCCAGCGTTTTGGGTCGTCTTTTAGGCGAGGAAAATACTCTTGAAAGGTAAGGCGCACTTTTGATGCATCAGAGCCGGCGCAGACGGTGCGTAATATTGATTCACAAATAGCATACACTGAGCCGTGGTATGGGCTCCAAGATGAAAGATTGGGGTCGTAGCCGTGAGCCATAACTGTTGCTGTTGTTGTCTCGCCTTTTATAAGCGGCAGTTTTGCAGCCATTGCTTGCACAGGGGTAGACTGATTTTTGCCTGAGAACGGCATAAGGACGGTTCCCGCGCCAATAGATGCATCAAAGCGTTCGCCGAGTCCACGTTGACTGAGCGCTTGTAAGTCGCCAACTGATTTTTTGAACTGCTCTTCTATGTCTTGTATTTCTGAAACACGGCTTGCGTGCTCGGTAAAAAAGTTCCCTTTTGGGGAAGTAATGTGTGCTTTTGCATGTGCAGTAACACCGTTTGTGTTTAAAAACTCTCTTGAAAGATCTGCAATGGTCTTTCCCTTCCACATCATTCTCATTCTACCGCTGTCGGTAATTTCTGCAATGAGTGTTGCTTCTAGATTTTCTGCTGCAGCTGCTTCTATAATAAAATCTACATCTTTTGCATCGATTACAATTGCCATACGCTCTTGAGATTCAGAGATAGCTAGTTCTGTGCCGCTCAAACCCTCGTATTTGAGAGGGACTGCATCTAAGTTTATGTCGAGGCTGTCGGCAAGTTCTCCAACTGCAACACACACACCACCGGCTCCAAAGTCGTTACAGCGTAGTATTTTTTGAGAAACATCAGGATTGCGGAAAAGCCGCTGTATTTTGCGTTCGGTAAGCGCATTCCCTTTTTGGACTTCTGCACCACAGGTGTCTAGTGATTCTGCGGTGTGCGCCTTAGATGACCCGGTTGCCCCACCACAGCCGTCGCGCCCCGTTCGCCCACCAATAAGGATTACTACATTGCCGTTCTGTGGCACTTTGCGGATAACATTTTTTGCAGGGGCTGCTCCAACAACAGCGCCAATTTCCATGCGTTTGGCAGCCCAGCCTTCGTGGTATAACTCGGTAACTTGGCCTGTTGCAAGTCCAATTTGGTTTCCATAAGAGGCAAAGCCTGCGGCGGCTCCCTTGGTTATAACTCTTTGCGGCAATTTACCCGGTAGTGTTTCGCTCATGGGTTTTCTGGGATCGGCACTACCGGTTACACGCATTGATTGGTATACGTAACTTCTGCCCGAAAGTGGGTCGCGTATCGCTCCTCCAAGACAGGTTGCAGCGCCCCCAAAGGGTTCTATTTCTGTGGGGTGATTGTGTGTTTCATTTTTAAACATTACAAGCCAATCTTCTTTTTTTCCATCTATATCGGCTGCAACCTTTATTGAGCAGGCATTAATTTCTTCGCTTACGTCAAGGTCAGGAATTTTTCCGTCTTTGTAAAGAGATTTACCCCCAAGGGTTGCTATGTCCATTAGGCATTCTGGTTTTTCTGTAATTCTCTTACCATAAAAGCTCTCTCGTGTATCGCGATAGAGCTGGAGAGCTTCTTTTGCATATGGAGCTTCTGATTCGATGGTAATTGTATCGAGTTGCGTTCCAAAGGTGGTGTGGCGGCAGTGATCCGACCAATAGGTGTCGATTATGCGTAATTCAGTAATTGAAGGAGAACGGTTCTCACTTTTAAAATATGAGGCAACAAAAAGAGCATCTTCTATCGTCATTGCAAGACCCATATTGCTGTGGAACTCTTGCATTTGCTCTCTTGTGTACGAGGTAAAGTCATTAAGAATTTCTGGGTAATCTGGTTTTTCAATTGGTAA
>CAYJNB010000194.1:0-4209 GCA_964371205.1 uncultured Treponemataceae bacterium | reverse complement strand
ACACCACATAATGGGCATACCCAGTCGGCAGGAATATCTGCAAATGCAGTTCCTGGTTCAATTCCACTATCTGGATCTCCCACAGCTGGATCATACTCATAGCCACACACAGTACAAACATACTTGTCCATATACTTCCTCCGTACTTAGAATCTCTTATAAGTATACGGTATAAAATTCTATAAGGCAAGTAAAATAAAATTTTACCTTGCAAGTAAATTGTCTAATTCTGCTTGTAATTCTAAGAGATTTTGATCTGCTGGATTGATTGAAGTTACTTGTTTTAAGTAATATTGAGCCTTTCTATAGTCTGATTTTTCGTAGTAATAGCGATATAAATCAAATAGTGAATTTTGATTACGAGGGTTTGTTGTAAGGCTCGAACGTAAAAAGCTGAGTCTATTTTCGTCAGAACTAGCTAGTAAACTTTGTTGATAAAAAAGATTACTTTTCATTGAAAGCGTTGCAGAAGGGAGTAGTAAATCTATAAGACTTAAAGCCTCTTGAGTACTCCCCTTTGCTATAAGAGATTTTATATATGCATACTGCACATCTTCATCTATAGGATTGTTATCGTACAATCGTTTTGCTATATCAAGAGCTTCATCAACATCGTTGATTCCAAGACTTGCTTCAATATACAACAAGTTAACCTTTTCATCATTAACTAATGCACGCAAAACGTTAACTTGCTCATAAGCATTTGCCCAATCTTTTTGACGAGTAGCATCAGAAACTAAAATATAAAGTGCTTGTACATTTTTTGGATCTTTTTCTATAATTTTTTCTGCAAGCGCTGCTCCAGTCATACCTGCTATCGTTTGACCAGTTTGAGAGGCTAAATCGGCTGCAAGCAATAAAAGCTCCTCATTATCTGGATACAATGGAAGAATCTCTTCTATTGTAGCAGCTGCCGCTTGTATATTCTTATTCCAATCCCGCTGTAGCCTTGCACGAACTAAATAATAATCAATACTTGTTTTATCTATACGACTATACACATCAAACAAAGATGATGCACGTACATACTCTTTTTGTTCAAGCAAGATTCTAATACGTAACATAAGATAGTATTGGTTATTTGGAGAGTTCTGTAATACTTGAGCAACGAATTGATCTGCAGTCTCCCAATCTTCTAGAGCAAAAGCTGTTTGTGCATATAATTTAATAACTTCTTGATTATTTGGATATTGTAAGAGTAACTGCTCGCCCATAACGTAGGCATCGTTATATTTTTTTTCTGTAACCATTGATTGTGCATAGGCAATTGCTACTTGCATACAGTTTGTATCTGCATTATATGCTTTTTGATACATTTGCAAGGCTAAGTCATTTTTTTGCTGGCGCGCATAGAGCGTTGCAAGCATATACGGTGCAATTACTGAATTAGGCTGTAAAGCAACAGCCTCTGTAAGCGCTACTTCTGCCTCAGCATAATAACCTGTAACCGCAGGTGTAGTAAACATAACGAGAGAAGGCAGAATACGCGAAAAATAGTCATTTGTTGCAGGAGAGAATTCATAGACGCCCATTTTTACAGAATTAATAATTTCAGTGTATGCATTTCCAGGTTTTGTTTCGGGAATATCCCAGGTAATGCGCTCCGCAGGATATACAATCCTAAGCATCTCGGTTGCAACGGTTAATAACACTTTTTCTGGCTCAGACGCCTTAAGAGGGTTTTGCTGTAATTTGCTAATAGCCCGTCTTATAGATGACGGAGAACCAATTTCTATGTCTCCAAGTATTGACTTATCTACTATTGCAGAAAAAATAGTTTTTTCTTGAATAATGGGAAGAGAAAGCCGCGTTGTTTCATCTGAACTACGAGACTCTGGTTTACTACTAGCAAAAACAACAGTTGGAATAACGAAAAGTGAGAAAAATAATATAATTTTAGAAATCTTTTTGAGCTTACGCTCTAAATTCATTATTCTTCTTCTCCTTTTTTAGCAGTATCGCTAGAATTTGCATTTGACAATTCATGAATGCGCTTAGCCTGACTAATAGTAAAAAAGACAATCATAAAACAACCAAAAAAAACAAAAAGTAATGGCCACCACTTTGTTGCAAATGATAAAAATGTTTCTTCAATAATGTTAAGAGAAAACAATAAAAAGAACAATCCCATTAGAATTAACACTGAAGAAGGAACAATATACGCAGCGTGTAGTGTCTTATACTTATAATATCCAGAAGGAATTAATGTTAAACCTGATAAAACTACAAGAGATGGCCATAATTCTTGTAGAGTGTAAGGAGAAAAGCCTGAATAAAAAAAGGCCATTCCAATAGCGACAAATGTTAAGAACATACCCGAAAAAATAATCCATGCTTTTCGAATTGCTGCAAAGCCTCGCACTAATAAAAAACAACCGACTATAAATACAAGAGCTGGACGTATATAATGTAATGCTGGAGAAGGAATTTCGGGAGAAGATATAAGCAAAACGAGTCCAAACACTATACTCATAATACCAATGAACAATAGCATGTAATTTAATTCTTTTTCAGTGTCTTTTTTTTTGCTCAATTTATTCATTCCTTATTAATTCTATGCAAGCATTACCATAAGTACTGTATCTTCATACATCTTGTCATTCATTGTAACATATTGTACAATATTTTCCAATGACTATGATAAAAAAAAGTATAATATATGTGCTTACTGTTTCTTTTTTTCTCAGCGCTTGTTCAAACTCGACATCAAGTATTAATAAACAGTTTACAGAAACACAACAAGAATTGCAATCACTTTTGCTAGAAGAAAATCTTTCGCCTGAGAGTACCTTTGCAATTGTTAATCAAATTGCAAATAATATGCTCAGTAGAAAAGAGTACTCAGAGACAATACTTTTTCTAACAACGTATGTGGATCAAAACCCAGATGATATGTATAACGCATACTGGCTATTAATGACTGCTCTTGCATACATAGAATCGGATGCAACCCCTATAGCAAAGCAATATTTTGATAGAATATTAAACAACTATGTTGACTTAGCTATTTATGGAAAATCAGTTCACTTAGTATGCTTAGAAAACTTAATTCAATTAGCTACAACATCTACCGATAAGATTTTTTATTATACCCAACTTATAACTCGTTTTGCCGATAGCATGAACCCAACACCAATTTATTACTATCTAGCAATGGAGTACGAAAAAACTGGTGAATGGGAAAAATCCTTGCGTTCATATACACAATTTTTAGTTCAGCCAGATGCAGTTACAATACGAATTCCTGAATACCCTGATGCATACGAGCAAGCAAGAAAATTTATAAACTTTTATGACTCACCAAAAAACTGGACTTTCGAAAGCTTAGAAGATTTAACAAATGCAGTACAAAGAGCAATTAGAAATTATGATCCCTACTCTCTCGATAGGTATAAATCAAAAGTTAATTTTTTTGCAATGGCTTGGGGGCATGATGCTTCTGATGCTAACAGCCTTGAACCATTTTCTATGAGAAGCTTTATGGTTGGAAACAGAGTTGGTTATAGTGTTGAGCTAGACGAATCTTCTAATCCTAATGAAGCATATTTAAGAACGTGGGGATGGACCCCATATATGCCAATTTGGTACCTTTATTTTAGAAAAGTCTATTTTCCTTTAGATCATGAAATTCATGGTAGATGGGAGTGGGCAGGAATTTACTACGGCGAAAAATTGTGAGAAAAACGCTTTCGGCTGTTTTGTTCATGCTATTTGCAGTATTTTGTAGTGCTCAAGACAACCCTATTTATAGAAAACCTATTGACTTACCCATACCTGTTGTTCCTCTAGTGGAATATTACCAAGAGCAGTTTTTAACTTCTTGGGGCAAGCGTAGGCTTGGTCAAATTATGGGAAGATCTAGTCCTTATCGAGGGTATATTCGCCAAAAGATTGAAGAATATGATTTACCACAATGCCTAGAATTTTTACCAGTTGTAGAGTCCGACTTTAAAACATATGCAATCTCACGTTCAGGCGCCATGGGAATTTGGCAGTTTATGCTTAATAGTATTTCTGAGTTTGACATACGATCGAACGAATGGATTGATGAAAGACGTGATCCATGGTTATCTACCGATGCAGCATTAAAAAAATTACGCGAAAACTACGAATACTTTAATGACTGGTATCTTGCCTTAGCTGCATATAATGCTGGTCTAAACGGTATTAGAAGAGCATTAAACACGCATAATGCAGTAGACTACTGGG
>CAYJNB010000193.1:0-4272 GCA_964371205.1 uncultured Treponemataceae bacterium | reverse complement strand
TGAAATCAAAAAAGGAAAAAAACAAGCATTTGCCGATTTGTTCAAAAATTCGTAAATTATATATAGAATATAAATTAAGGAATTTATTATGACTGAACAAATGTATAATTATGCACCACATGTAATAGAAAATACAGGTAACGGCGAGCGTTCTTATGATATTTACTCTCGCCTGTTAATGGATAGGATTATATTTATTGATGGTGAAATCAACGATGTTACGGCAGATGTTGCCATAGCACAAATGCTTTTTTTAGAGTCCCAAAACTCAGACAAAGATATTAGTATTTACATAAATAGCCCTGGAGGATCAGTAACTGCAGGGTTAGCAATCTACGATACAATGCAATATGTTCGTTGCGACGTCCAAACAATCTGTGTTGGGCAAGCAGCAAGCATGGGAGCAATATTACTTGCAGGTGGAACAGCTGGCAAGAGGGCAATATTACCTTCAGCACGCGTAATGATTCACCAACCATGGGGTGGTGCCCAAGGCCAAGCAAGAGATATTGCTATTCAAGCAAAAGAGATTGTCCGCTTAAAAAAACTCAGCATTAACTATTTTGCACATCATACGGGCAAAAAAGAAGAAGATGTCGCTACCGATATGGAACGCGACTTTTTCATGTCAGCAGACGAGGCGCAAGCCTACGGAATTGTTGATTTTGTAATGCGGAGGAACAATGAAGTTTAATGAAAAAGCTCAAATGTGTTCTTTTTGTGGAAAGACTGCAAATGCAAACAGACGCTTAATTGCAGGCCCTAACGGTATTTATATTTGTGACCAATGTATTACTGTTTGCCGCAATATTCTCGACGAAGAAAAAAAAGATGTTGCACCAATTGAACTAAAAGAAGTTCCTTCACCCATGGTGTTTAAGGATTTTTTAGATCAATATGTTATAGGGCAAGACTTAGCAAAAAAAACGCTATCTGTTGCTGTATATAATCACTATAAAAGACTAACAAAACAAAAAGATGAAAGAAACTCTGACGAAGTTAAAATCGAAAAAGCCAATGTACTACTTATTGGGCCAACTGGATCAGGTAAAACATTGCTGGCAAAAACTTTAGCTCAAAAGTTACAAGTACCATTTGCTATAGCTGATGCTACAACTTTAACAGAAGCTGGATATGTTGGAGAAGATGTTGAAAACGTTTTGTTAAAGCTCATAAATGCAGCAGATGGAAATATTGCAGCTGCAGAACGTGGAATAATTTTTATAGACGAAATAGATAAAATTTCGCGCAAATCAGAAAATGTTTCTATTACAAGAGATGTTTCTGGAGAAGGGGTACAACAAGCTTTACTTAAGATAATTGAAGGAACAAAGGCGAGTGTTCCTCCTCAAGGTGGCCGAAAACATCCAAATCAAGAAATGCTAGAAATAGATACAACAAATATTCTATTTGTATGCGGTGGAGCATTTGTTGGCCTTGATAAAATAATTCAAAAACGTACATCTTCAAATACAATGGGATTTGGTTCAAAATCGCATACAAATAAAGAAGATGAGATTACAGAAATACTAAGACACCTTAATCCAGATGATTTAGTTAAATTTGGTCTTATTCCAGAACTTATTGGGCGTGTTCCAATCTCAGTAGCACTTAAGGAACTTACTCGAGAAGACTTAAAACGTATAATGATTGAGCCAAAGAATGCAATTATTAAACAATTTCAAGCTTCTTTAGCTTTAGACGATGTAGAACTAGAATTCACCGATGATGCTATTGACGCAATTGCAGATACTGCAATAAAGCAAAAAACTGGAGCACGTGGATTACGTGCAATAACCGAAAAATTGCTTTTGGACATTATGTTTGAAGCGCCTTCCATCAAAGGTCCTAAAAAAGTGGTTATAACTAAAGAATGTGTATTGGATCAGGCAAAGCCAGAGATTCAAGAAATAGTTAAAAAACGTAGTGCATAAGATAATAAAAAAAGAGTTCCGCATGTGGAACTCTTTTTTTTATGTTAAGTAAAACAGCAAAAAAAATTATGGTTAATGCAGGTTAGCCTACACACCTGTTTGTTCAATACTGCTTTTATAAACTAACTCTAATACTTCGAGAGTTTTAGCAGTTGTTTTTTGCCAGTCAAATCGGCGGGTCCAATCATAGCCAGATTGAATAAGCTTTTGTCTTAAAGGCTCATCCGTTAGAACTCTAGTAATTGCATTGGAAAAATCTTCAATATTGTCGGGGTCAAAAAAAAGTGCGTGCTCACCTGCAAGCTCCGGTAAAGCTCCTGCCTTTGCACAAGCAACTGGGACACCCATCGACATCGCTTCAATTACAGGGAGCCCTACCCCTTCGTTTACAGAAGGAAATAAACAAGCTTCAGCAGCAGAGTATAAATCTGGAAAGCTAGCTTGAGGGAAAAAGCCTGTTAGCACAATATCTGATGCATACTGAGATTTTTTTACCTCTTCGTGCACTTTTTCTGCATCTTTGCCATCTGCACCTGCTAGAACAAGTCTATGGGGAGCGCCAGTATTTTTCTTAAATTGATTAAACGCACGAATTAACTCTATATGTTTTTTTGATTCGCCTTGAATTTTTGAAGGGTAAATAACATAGGGCCGTTTAATTGAAAACGGTTTAATTAAAACTGTCTCATCAAAGTTTAGAACACGAGGATAAAATAATTCATGGTCTATTCCATAATGAATTACTTCTATTTTCTCTGGAGCAATCCCGAGAGAAAGCAAGTTTTTTCTAATATACTGACTTGGAGCTATTATTTTTGTTGCTCTACGCAAGCACATTCTAACATAAAATCTTTGAATTACGCTCGTTTTATTATACAAATTATGCAAGACATCGCTTACTACAAGAACTGAAGGTATCTTTTTTTGCATAGGAAGCATACGAGTTCCAGAAGGAAAAAGTAAGATATCATATTTTTGTTTTTTTATAAACAAAAGAAGCTTAGAAATGTGCCAAATACGCTCTTTTCGTTCTGTTACTCCAGCATTTACACCGGTGTATGAAACAAAATGTGAGTCCTCATTATAAATAAAACGATCTGTTTCTCTTCCAAATAAATCAAAGGTATGCAATGTATCATTTGGAGTATTTTTTATTAGTGATACTAAATATGAACCTATGCCTGATTGGCCGCTGTCGCATCCAAATGTGTCTATTCCTATTTTCATATTCGCTTATTATAGCACATTTTTTCTTTTTATGCTACACTACATACATGCATAGTTTTAATAACATTTCAGAAGCGCTTATTAGCCAATTAGCTCAAAGAGAGATCACAGAACCAACAAAAGTTCAACAAACATTAATTCCTCTCATCTTACAGGGAAAGCATATTGCTTTTCAGTCAGAAACGGGAACAGGAAAAACATTTGCGTATTTATTACCGCTGGTTATGCGGCTTTTAGATAAAAAAAATACACAGGCAAGTCACTCAACTATTTTAGTATGTGCACCAACGCATGAATTAGCTTCTCAAATAAAAACCCAAGCTGATTTTTTATTTGACTCAGAGCAGCTGTATTCAAAACGAAAGTTAAAAACAGCTCTTCTAATTGGCGGCTCATCTATAAAGCGACAGTTAGAAAAATTAAAAGAAAAGCCAGATGTAATTGTAGGTGGACCAGCGCGATTATTAGAATTAATTCATTTAAAAAAATTAAAAGCACACGAAGCAATTGCTTTAGTTTTAGACGAAGCAGATAAGCTTTATTCTCCAGAATTGCGCGATTACACTACAGATTTGCAGAATATTTTGAGTGGTCATGCCCAGGTAGTAGCATGCTCTGCTACAGTAAAGGAACGACTCTTACAGCTTTTACCAAAAGAAACAGAATTTGTTGCTATGCCAAAAGAAGACATTCTTACACAAAAAATTGAGCATTGGGCCTTACATGCTGAGAGAAGAGATAAAATAGATCGATTACGAAGTTTACTTAATGCAGAAAAACCTACAAAAGCTCTTATTTTTAGTGCAGAAACAGGCCAAATTGCTAATATTGCAGAGCGCCTTCAATATAAAGGAATTACTTGTGCAGTTCTTCACTCTAAAATTGATAAGATTGAGCGCAAAAAGATGATCGACAGTTTTCGGTTTGGCAAGCAAACAATTTTAATAACGAGTGACTTAAGTGCCCGAGGACTTGATTTTAGTGAAGTAACACATGTAATTCAAATGGACATAGTTGAACACGAAGATTTTTTTGTGCACCGTGCAGGTCGAACTGGACGTGCTGGACGAACAGGTATAAATATACTTATTGGCGATGAATGGGAATTGCG
>CAYJNB010000192.1:0-4273 GCA_964371205.1 uncultured Treponemataceae bacterium | reverse complement strand
AGTTTCGACCCTTATAACCTGACTTGGGTAATGCCAACGGAGGAAGTTTGCACTTTTGCATTGTAAGAGGAAACGCCAAAGTTGGACGTTTCTTTTTTTTTACTTTGTGGAGGTGTATTGTGAGTAAAAACAATCTTTCATTTTTGGGCGGTTCCTTGCTATGGTTTGGAGCTGCAATTTCAATTGCAGAAATAGCAACGGGAACACTTCTTGCGCCGCTTGGTTTGCGCGACGGATTAGTTGCTGTGGTTTTAGGGCATTTTATTGGTTGTGTGCTCTTTTTCTTTATTGGCTACATGGGCGCTAAAAACAAAACCGGCGCTATGGAGAGCGCAAGTCTAACCTTTGGTATTTTTGGCTCGCGCTTTTTTGCTATACTTAATGTGTTGCAGTTAATCGGCTGGACCGCCGTTATGATTATAAGCGGTGCAAATGCAATGGGTGGCGTTTCGGCGTTTTTCTCTGGTCCTACCTCAACAGCTTTATGGTGCATTGTAATTGGCGCACTAATTGCTCTTTGGGTTATAGCCGGAATAAAAAACGTGAGCAAGCTCAACCTTGTTGCAGTTGGCGCACTCTTTGTATTAAGCATTATTCTCGGCGTTGTGGTATTCAGCGGAAAAGCAAGCCCTGCTGTACAATCTACTATGAGTTTTGCACTTGCACTTGAATTATCAATTGCTATGCCAATTTCTTGGCTGCCAATTCTTGCAGACTTTACAAAAAATACCGATAAACCATTTAGTTTTACGCTTACCAGTGTTATCTGCTATTTTATTGGTAGTACAATCATGTATAGCATTGGCCTTGGTGCGGCTCTTTTTACACAAACAACAGATATAGTTCAAATTTTACTTGCTGCCCAAATGGGAGTAGCTGCTCTTCTTATCGTAATTCTTTCAACTGTTACAACAACCTTCTTGGATGTATTCTCTGCAGCAGAAAGCTTTTTACATGTTTTTAAGAAGTTCAATGCAAAAGTAGTTGGATTAATAGCCTGTGCAATTGGCACACTTATTGCAATTGTTGTTCCGCTTAATCACTATGAACCATTCCTCTATCTAATTGGATCAGTGTTTGTTCCAATGGCATCAATTATGATTGCAGACTTTTTTATTAACAAAAATACAAAAACAAGCGGAAAAATAAATACAACTAACGCAATTCTTTGGATTGTCGGTTTTTCTCTATACAGAGTCTTTTTATCTGCAAATCTTGCAATCGGAAGTACTATTCCTGTAGTAGTGATTATTATGACACTTTGTGTTGTTATTCAGTCAATTAAAAAAGCTGTAGCTAAATAAAAAAATTAAGGAGTTATTCATGTTTAAGTCTATTTTTACAAATATATCAGAAAAAAAACCACTAGTTCACTCAATTACAAACTATGTAACGGTCAATGACTGTGCTAACATTATTCTTGCAGCCGGCGGCTCACCTATTATGGCAGACGACATTCGCGAAGTAGAAGATATAACTTCTATTTGCTCAGCCTTGGTAATTAACATGGGTACATTGAACGAGCGAACTATTGAATCAATGGTGCTTGCAGGAAAAAAAGCAAATGCAAACGGTTCTCCGGTAATCTTTGATCCGGTAGGAGTTGGAGCCTCGACACTGCGTAACGAAACAGCTTTTCGTCTTTTAAACGAGGTAAAGTTTTCTGTTATCCGCGGAAATATTTCTGAAATTCTCTTTTTGGCAAAGGGTGCTGGTACAACAAAGGGTGTTGATGCTTCTGAGGCTGATAAGGTAACGCCCGACAATATACAAAGTGTTATTGACTTTGCAAAATCGCTCTCTAAAAAAACTGGAGCAGTTATCGCAATTAGTGGTGCTATCGATATTGTCGCAAATGCAGAAAAGGCTTACACCGTTACAAACGGGCACCCCATAATGGCTCAAATTACTGGAAGTGGATGCATGCTTGCCGCTCTTATCGGTACATTCTGTGCTGCAAATTCAGATACTTTGCTCGATGCAACAACGGCCGCTGTAGGTTCAATGGGATTATGTGGCGAGTTAGCTCAAGAAAAAATGAGCAAAAATGATGGCGGAACTGGCATGTTTAGAATGTACCTTATTGATTATATAAGTAAACTTGATGCAGAAAAGTTTGAATCAGGAGCAAAAATTGCAGCTAAATAGAGAAAGCCTTTGTCTGTACTTAGTAACCGACCGTTCTTGGCTTGGAAGCAATTCCCTATGCGAGCAAGTGCAAGAGGCGGTTAAAAACGGTGTTACCTTTGTACAGCTCCGCGAAAAAGATCTCGAATTTGAGGCCTTTGTTGCAGAGGCAAAAAAAATCAAAGCTGTTTGTGCAGATGCAAACGTTCCTTTTATTATTAACGACAATATTGAAGTAGCTCTTGCTGTAGACGCCGATGGAGTTCACATTGGACAAAGCGATATGGAGTTACAGCGTGCCAGAAAAGCTCTTGGCAACAATAAAATAATCGGTGTTTCAACACAGACGGTAGAGCTCGCTCAGCTGGCAGAAAAAAATGGAGCCGACTACATTGGTGTGGGGGCAGTATTTTCGACAACTACAAAACTCGACGCACACGATGTGAGCTACGACACCCTCAAAGCTATTTGCACTGCTGTATCGATTCCGGCTGTTGCTATCGGCGGCATAACCGTCCAAAACGCTCCCACACTAAAGGGAAGTGGCATTGCCGGTATCGCTGTTGTTTCTGCCATACTTGCACAAAAAGACATTGCGAGCGCAACGGTAGAGCTCCGCTCAGTTGCAAACGACATTACAAACTGATACTATACTCACAATGAAGTATTTTATTTTTGATATGGATGGAACGCTTATCGACTCAATGCCCTTATGGGAAAACCTTGCACACGATTATTTAGTGAGCAAGGGAGTGAGCGATATTCCATCGACTATTGCAGAAACAGTGCGCACTATGAGCACAGAACAGGCCGCAGACTATTTTATACAAGACTTTGGAGTCAAGTTGTCGGTGGAGCAGATTTGCAACGAACTTACCTCTTTAGTTACGGACGCATACGCTAACACTATCCCGCTAAAAGACGGCGCACTCGATTTTTTGCAAAAACACGCAGGCAAGGTAAAAATGTGTGTGGCAACCGAATGTTTTAGAAATCTTTCGTTGCTTGCTTTGGAACGCCTGGGTATTTTGCATTTCTTTGAGTTTGTGCTCACCGCCGAAGAAGTTGGTGTAGGCAAGCGGCATAGTGATGCTCTTTTTATAGAAGCCGTTAAACGCATGAGCGGTTTAGAGTGTAGCAACGAAAGCGAAACGCAATCACAAGAGTTACAAGATGCAATTGGCCATACAATTATTTTTGAAGATGCCCCCTATGCGGCAAAAACGGCAAAGCAAGCTGGTTTTAGAGTAATCGGCGTTTACGACAACTCATTTAGAAATCATTTTGCTGAATTAGAACAGTACGCAGACCAGTGCGTGCATTATTTGAACGAGGTACAATTATGAAAAAAGTCTTAACAATCGCCGGCTCAGACTGTAGCGGCGGAGCAGGGATTCAAGCCGACTTAAAAACAATGACTGCCCACAAAGTATATGGAATGAGCGTAATCACGGCTCTTACTGCACAAAACACCACCGGAGTAACAGCTGTGCAAGAGGCAACTCCCGATTTTATTGCCGCTCAACTCGATGCAGTTTTTTCTGACATTGCACCCGACGCGGTAAAAATTGGAATGGTTTCTAATATAGACATTATTCGCACTATTGTGCAAAAATTAACTGAATGGAAAGCACAACACATTGTTGTAGACCCGGTTATGGTTGCAACCAGTGGCAGTAAACTGCTCAACGACGACGCCATAGAAGCGGTAAAAACACACTTACTTCCCCTTGCAACGGTTATTACACCAAATATTCCTGAAGCAGAAGTACTTTCGGGGCTCTCGATTCATTCAACAGACGACATGCTCAAAGCCGCAAACATCATTGCTCCAATGCTCAAAGGCGCCGTGCTCATAAAAGGTGGCCACCTCACCGACACTGCAAACGATTTGCTTTTTGCAAATGGGACTGCAATATGGATTGAAGGAGAGCGCGTGCAAAATTCTAACACCCACGGTACCGGCTGTACCCTCTCGTCTGCAATCGCCTGTAACCTTGCACTCGGGAATTCGCTCGAACAAAGTGTTATAAACGCAAAAGCCTACATTACCGGCTCCCTTAAAGCAAACCTCAATCTAGGACAAGGAAGCGGCCCTCTCAACCACTGTTGGAATCTCTAATTTTTCTTGCGTCCCCTGTGTCTT
>CAYJNB010000191.1:0-4283 GCA_964371205.1 uncultured Treponemataceae bacterium | reverse complement strand
AGGAGCTCGATTTTACTGCCATTTGCTCTGAGAAGTTTTTGTTTGGCATTTTCCCTAGCGACTGTGAATAGTAACAACTAACTTTGAGTGTTTTACTATTAGATATAGTAGATATCAGTTTTATTCAGTGGGGGTAGGTGGGTTCTCACCGTTTATTGTTCCACCAATCCATTCAAAATTGTTTATATTAGCATAAGCAACTATTTGTTGCTCATGAATTGTGCCATCACTTTTCTGATTATTATACACTTCGCCACCTTCCATTTTAAATGTTCCTCTATCTACAATAGCTATACCATCATCTGGAGAGATGTTCTCATATATCTTTACAGTGCTTCCTTTGGGAATATTAATGTTGCTTCCTCCAAAACCTGCAATCGATATACCGGCACCGGAGCCTACCTTATTTGCAGCTAGACCGACTGTTACCGTATTATTATATATTTTTCCACCATATAACGTTGCTTGTGCAAAAGTTGTATCAGAATTACTTCGCACGTATAGGCCTCCACCGTGTTTTTGTGCAATATTTGCAGATATTTCTCCGTCGTGCATTTCAAACACGCCGTTATCTCCCACATATACCCCTGCACCTCGAATTGCTTCATTTCCGTGGATTTTGCCGCTTTTCATAATAAAAGTAGCATTGGTAACATATACCCCTGAACCGCCACCGGCTGTGTAATTGTCGACTGTTGATTTATTTCCGGTAATTTCTCCTCCGTTAAGTATAAAGATTGCTCCATCTCTAACGGTAACACCTCCACCTTCTCCTATTGCAGCGTTTGCACCGGCGTTAATAGTTATTCCTTCTTCTACAGTTACCGTAGTATTAGTACCTTCTACAATTAGTGAGGTTAAAATACCCCCACCACTAACAGAGGCTCCTTCTTCTGCGCTGGTTTTTAAGACAAGGTTCAATTCTTCTTCTTTACCATTTACGGTAAACGGTGTAGCCTGTCCATTCTCATCTTTTTCGTTAGTAATGTTCTCTATAATATCTATAGTAACATTTCCATCTTTATCTTTTAAGGCTGCAAGATTTTTCTGGTCTTGTAAGAGTGCTAAGGTCTCTTCAAAATCTGAATTGCCTACTTGCAACGCTCCTATTGAGAATGTGTAGCTAAAATTAACTGTTTCAGTTGGCTCTCCCGAAGCGAATAAGTATCCAGGTTTTTTTTCAAATATTAAAGGAAAGATAACTAGACCTGTATTGTCGTCTTTAGTATACTCACCAGCTCCAGTAAAGGTAAATTTTGTATTTTGGCTTGCAGCAATAGCTGCTTTTTCAACAATGCTACTAATAACTGTAGGAACATCGATACTACCTTCTTCTCCTACGGCAATTTTGCGAGTGCCTCCTGGAGTTGAGCCTCCACTTATTGCCCATGAGGTTGTTCCTACAACAACGGCATTTGTAACTTCGGGCACCAAAGTTGATAGCGTTATGTCTGCTTGTTCAATTGGTTTTACACCAGAAAAAGCACCGTATTCATTAGTAAACTCAATTGTAACCACTTGTGTTGGATTGGCCATCATACCCGATCCTATTAAAGATAGTCCATTTGGAGCGGTTAATGTAAGTTCTACCCAAGCTTTATTGCTGTTTGTGCTTTCTGTTACTATACTTTCGGATGTAAAGGTTGATTTAATTTTAAGCTTTGCTAAAGAAGGAATAAAAGAGTCTTCTATCATTGCTCTTAGAGCAGTTGCTCGTGTACCTTGCTCAAAAATATCTCTTCCTTCAAATGAGACTTCATGCGGTCCTTCAGTTAGCCATGAACCTTTAATCCCTGCCTTGCCAATCGTTTTTTCTACTTCTTTGTTAAGAATGGTATCAATATTTATTAGACCGGCAAAATCACCATCTAAGGCTATTTCGATTGTAGGATTAGGCCCATTAAACTCAAATTTTTCTCTTGCTGTTAAGTTTGTAATTACTGCTATAGCCGATGTAAAAGAATCAGCAATGTTTACCGTTATATTAGTATTGGTAATAGAGTTAACTCCTGCATAATACAGAGAATCTTTAAATGCTTTTACAATAGCAGATTTAACGGCTTCTTGTTTTTTTGTAACTTCTGTATCTGCCCTGTCGAATTCGACAGAAATTGCAGTGTCTTCAGCAGGTAGTGTTGCAACACCAATTATATTGCTACTTCCCTCAACGACTTGTAATGTAATCGACTCAAAGCCTGCACTTCCTGCGCTAGTAGTTTGAGCGTTACCTATGAGTCCGCCTAAAGATATAGTGATTTTTTCTGTTTCTGTATCAACATCGGGTGTGGAAGGAGCACTTGTTTCAGGTAACAAGTTGGAACCAGCACCGCCACTGGTATTTGCACAGCTAACTAAAAACAATAAAGCTAAACTAAATGCAAATAAAAGAGAGATTTTTTTCATAACACGCTCCTTGCGTTAAAATCGTACAATCCTTTCCTCATCCCCTCTTTTGAGTAGTAAATATATCGACAGGATTGCTTTAAGTCAATAGGTTTACTATAGTAGGGATTAAAAGGGGGAACAAATTAATTCTTATTTACAAAGAGCACATATTACAACCATCTTTCTTATATTGTGTTGTGTAATCTAGATTTTCGCTATTACTTACTATGAAGCTGTAATTTTTCTATCTCGCTTCCGTAGGTGTAGTAGGCTGTCATGTCTTTTGGCAGGCTTTGCACATCAACAATCGAAGGATTAAAAATGTACATGCTTTTTCGCTGGTAAATCGGCATTTCTACTGCTTCGTCCATAATAATATCGAGTGCTCTGCTGTACAGTTCTTTGCGCTCTGCAATATCGAGTGTTTGGCGAGCTGCTACAATAATCTCGTCTAGTTCAGCATTACGAATCTTGTAGTGATTACTTGGCCCATCAGAATAATAGACTTGGTACATATCGGGATCGATTGTAGCGCTCCAAGCGGCTACCCACATGTCCCACTGATGAGAGGTCATACGATCAAATAAAATATTTACGTCCGCATCGTTAATATCTAAAATACCGCCGAGTTTTTCGAGTTCGCTTTTCATTTGAGTAAGAATTGGAGCTACGGGGTGATCCATATTACCTTCGCCGCCAATACCAACTTCTAGACGTAGCTGCTTCCCATCTTTTGCAAGGACTGTTTTGCCACTTGAGTTAGTCTGTTCATAACCTGCCGCCTCAAAATAGGCAAGAGCTTTTTCGGGACTAAATGGATACACTGCGTGAGCATCTTCTGGATATGCCCACGAAATTTTTGACATAGGTCGCTCGATAACGCTTGCAAGTTCTCCAAAGTAGGTGCGCACTGCAGGTTCGCGATTCATTAAGTGCATAAGCCCCTTGCGCACATTTTTGTCTGTAATACGCTCTGCATTTATTCCAATGTAGCCGTATCCTAAAAAGTCTAGTAACTCATGATGCATTCCTGCTTCAATAGTATCTTCGACCATCTCCGGCGAGGCAGTTGGGTCAGAAATATCGGCCTCTCCAAGGCGAACGGCCTCGAGTTTGTTTGCTGTAGAAGAAACTTGATACTTTACTTTTTCGATACTTGGCTCACCCTTGTAGTAGAGTGGGTTTTTTTCGAACGAAACAACGTTATTTTCGTATTTTATAAATATAAAAGGACCAGCTCCCATGGGATGGGCTGTTTTTGAGCGAACAGAAGACAAGTCGCCTTTTTTAAAACCTTCTCCATAATAGTGAGCAGGAGCGGGAGCAATACCACCTAAGTTCCAAATAGCCTTTGGGTCAACGCCTGCTATGGTAACCTCAACAGTTCTGTCGTCAAGTTTTTTTATTCCCTCGATCTCTGTAACTGTATCGTTTGAACGATACTCTTCTACCCCAACAATTGGCGTAGTATAAATGGTGCTTGATCCATCATAGGTAGGATCGCAATACACCTTGTAAGTAAACATAATATCGTCGGCTGTAACTGGCTCGCCGTCGCTAAAAACAGCTCCGTCAACAAGGGTAAAAGTGTACACCGAACGAACTGCTCCATTTTCTGTGGTAATAACGTGCGGTTCAACGTAGCGTGCAATTCCATCTATAGGTTCTCCTTGACGATTGTTCGAAATAAGAGAAGCCATAGTCATTCCAGCAACATCTACGTCGTAAGCAGTCGTTGCAAAAAATGGGCTAAAAACCCCATTAAACTGAGTCGAGGCAAGAACAAGCGTATTACCAGTACCTCCGCCACCGCAAGACACTAAAAAGCCTAGCACACAGGCTGTAAGCACACCCACACATCTATAAAGAAAACATTGTTTTTTCATTGAAAACTCCCA
>CAYJNB010000190.1:0-4294 GCA_964371205.1 uncultured Treponemataceae bacterium | reverse complement strand
CAATTTACGAGGGGCAGGGGTATGTTAAATGCCAGCATGGTGTAATGCCAGTTCCCGTTCCAGCAGTTATAAATATAGCACAAGCAAGCGGATTATCTCTTCGCATAACAGAAAATAGAGGCGAGATGATTACTCCAACTGGTATTGCAATTGCGGCTGCCCTTTCTAATATCAAAAAGCTCCCCGAAAGTTATACAATCAAAAAAATTGGCATTGGGTGTGGAAAAAAAGATTTTAAGAATGCTAATATTTTACGTGCAATGCTTATTGAAGATACCGATTCTTGTAAAACTACCGCTACACAAGAGACTATGAGCGAAGAAGAAGTCTATGTGCTAGAAACTAATGTAGACGACTGTACAGGAGAGGCACTTTCTTTTACACTTGAGCGTCTTTTAGAAGAGGGTGCAAACGATGTTTTTTTTACACCTATTTATATGAAAAAAAATCGTCCAGCAACGATGCTCACAGTAATTTGTAGCTCTTCAAAGATAGTAGAAATGGAAGATATTATTTTCTCTCATCTTTCAACTATAGGAATTAGAAAATCAAAAAGCGAAAGAACAATTTTACCTCGCGAGATTAAGACACTTAAAACTTCTTTAGGAGAATGCAGGTTTAAAATATGTAAGCATGGCAGTAAAACATATGCATACCCCGAATATGATGATGTAAAAGCTATTTGCATAGAAAAAAATCTTGATTTTGATAGTACTTATAACACATTAAAAACCGAAGTAATGCGCATAATATAAATAAACTTGCATTTTTCTCTCCTTTTGTGTATATTTAAATTACGTATTAAAAATCTATGACTGGAGAGAGATAGTGCAGTCTGCTTTTTTTTATCCTATTTCGGTAATTGTATTTTCTATTCATTCTTTTCTCAATTTTTACCTTTGCAATGTATTAAGCGAAAAAACTCGTTTTCATAAATTTTCTATATATCTTGTTTGTCTTTTAAATGGCTTCACTTCATTTATTTTGCTTGAAACTACTTTTGAAAACCCTGTTACATTCTATTTTTTACTTTCAGCAGTTTTAATAACTGAATTTGTAGTTCTTTTTGAAGGTAAATTTTTAGGAAAACTGGGTGTAGCTCTTGGCTCTCTGCTCCATTTATTTGTAATACGTGCCGTAATAATGGCTACAGTTAGCCTAGTGCAAAACATCTCGTTTTTCGAGGTATATTCTCAATCTGTACTATTATCGCAGGTAAACTTAGCCTCTTTCGCTACTCAGCTAATAACACTTACAATGTTTATAATACTTATACCTTTAAAAACAGTAAAGAAAATAATGTCAAACAGAGATTTTTATATGAATCTTTTTTTTCTTACATTAATCCTTTGTTCTTACATGATTTATAACTCCCATTTCTTTAAAATAGATTATGTTTCACAGAATTTAGCAATTCAAGAAATTGTACTTTCGTTATTGGTTCTTACTTTCTTTTATATAATGATACTCTCTCTTATTAGAATTTTTAATCTAGGTGAATACAAAGAAAAAACAAAAGAGTTAGAAGTCAAAATTAGAAAAGATAAGATACTTACAGATGCTATATTTGACTATGCAACAATTATAATTGAAATTAACTGTACTAAAGACGCCATTGAACGTCTTCTTATTGAATCAAAAGAGATGCCGGTCTCCCATCTTCCAACATTACGCGAATTTTTTGCTGAGCAAAGCAAGCGTCTAACACATCCTGAAGATGTCGAAAAAATCCATGACATTAATTCTGAAACTCTCATATTCGATTTTAATAATGGTATATTAGAAAATGAATATGAGTATCGCTCCAAAAAAGTAATTCTTAATCAAAAGGACAAATCATATATAGTGGATGATAACTATTATTGGTATAAGATGCGCATTGTAACCCATATGAACACAGAAACATCAGATATTATTGCATTATTAACAGTTGACGAAATTCATGATGAGAAGGAAGAAGAGATAGCATTAAGAGATAGGGCAGAAAAAGATTCGCTTACTGGGGCATATAATAAATCAGCTTTTGAAGCAAAAATGAATACATCTTTAAGAGATGGTAGTACGGGTGTCTTGTTTATGTTCGATTTGGATAATTTTAAGGGAATAAATGATAATATGGGACACTCTGCAGGCGATGCAGTATTGCGAGAAGTAAACTCTAAGGTTTCTGCTTTGTTTAGAGGACGGGATTTAATTGGACGCATAGGCGGCGATGAATTTGTTGTGTTCCTAGAAGGAAGTGCTGATGAAGAGCTTGTGGGAGAAAAAGCACGAGAAATTTGTAAAGTAGTAAATAAGACGTATCATGCAGAAAATAAAATGAGTATCGAAATATCGAGCAGTGTTGGAGTCTCTGTTGCTCCAAAAGATGGTAACGATTTTGAAACCTTGTTTAAAGTAGCCGATCTTGCAATGTACAAGTCCAAGAATCGAGGAAAGAATACATATACAATTTATGATTCTTCCCTGGACATTGGTTTTGAAGCACAAAGCAAGAGTGACTATTCAAGATAATACTTAAAGGGTTACACCATTTTTAAAGATAGCAATTTCACGGTAGTTGTTAATTTCGTTTCTAGTTTGCTTCTTACCTGATGCAATATCGCAAATTAAGTCAAATAGACGATCAAGTGTTTCTTCTGGGTTTTCTTCGAGCATAGCACCGGCGTCAAAGTCTATCCATCCTTTTTTATGTTCGGCTAATGCTGAATTACTTGCAATTTTAATAGTTGGCGCAGGAGCTCCAAGTGGGGTGCCTCGTCCTGTTGTAAATAAGATAATATGAGCCCCAGCTGCAGTTAGTGCAGTTGTAGACACAATATCGTTTCCTGGACCTTCTAGTAGTTGTAATCCTTTTACAGAAGGACTTAGACGTTCTCCATATTTATACACATCACATACAGGAGCCTTTCCACCTTTTTGAACACAGCCAAGAGATTTATCTTCGAGTGTTGTAATACCCCCATCTTTATTCCCCGGTGAAGGATTTTCATATACAACTTGATTATGGCTCGTAAAATAGTGCTTAAAGTTATTTACAAGGTCTACTGTTTTATCAAATACTTCTTTGTTTACACAACGGTCCATGAGCATTTGTTCTGCACCAAACATTTCTGGTACTTCTGTAAGGATAACCGATCCTCCATATTGAGAAAGGGTATCACATAGTTGTCCAACAATTGCATTTGCAGTAATTCCAGATAGTCCATCTGAACCACCACACTTCATACCTATTACAAGTTCTTTTACACTAACAGTTTCGCGTTTTGCTTTTCCAGCAAATCCTGCCAGTTCTTTTAAGATTTTTTTACCTTCGGTAATTTCATCTTCTACTTTTTGTGTTACTAAGTATTTTACTCTCTCATCACTCATAATTGCTGCATCTGCAGGATTAGCATGTAATTCTTCTTTAAATGCATCTACGGTGTTGTTTTCGCAGCCTAAGCCTAAAACTAAGACAGCTGCAGCATTTGGATGTTTAACTAAGTCTGCAAGAATTGTACGAGTTGTAGCATGGTCGTCTCCCATTTGTGAACAGCCATATGGGTGAATCCAAGCATACACACCATCAATACCTGTTTTACTTGCATTATCTCCACCAAACTCAGCATTTGCCCAGTTAGCAAGTAGCTCTGCAGTTTTATTTACACATCCAACGGTTGGCACAATCCAAATTTCATTTCTAATTCCGATTGCTCCATTTGCACGTTTAAATGCTTCTATAGTTGGTTTTCCTTTTCGTTCTTCCAAGCGTTTTGCATTTTCGTTGGCTTCTTTTATGTAGTCTGCAGCTTTTTCTGGGTTATAAGTGTACTCTGCCCCTTCTGCAAGTAAGGTTTTAACATTATGCACATGCACATGTTCACCTTTTTTAATATCTTGTTTTGCAGCTCCAATAGGGTAGCCATATTTTATAATTTTTTCGCCTGTTTTAATATCTGCAAGGGCAATTTTATGTCCTGCATTTACTGCTTTACCTAATACATCTGTTGTAGCTGTTAGCATAACTTCTACATTGTCTACAGGATTAATAATAATTTTCTCTGCCATACTATCTCCTTACTAAGGTTTTTTTAAAAAAAATGCACCTCTACGGGTGCATTGAGAATTTCTTAGAGTGCTTTAACAGCTGAGTTCATGCCTTTTGACCAAATTGATTCAAGAGCACTAGCAACAGCTTGTTCTAACCCTGCATAAGCAGTTAAATCTTCTGCCCACCAAGTTGTATTAGAAAGCACTTCTTTTGCACAGAATGCTGCTTTTTCTGCAGGATTCATGTCAGCTACCTTTTTGT
>CAYJNB010000189.1:0-4303 GCA_964371205.1 uncultured Treponemataceae bacterium | reverse complement strand
TGTTTCTAAAATAGTATTAGTAAATTCTACATCGCTTGCTACTTGTAGGTATGTTCTAAAAGGAAGATTATTTGCCCAAGAAAAATCGACAGACGAAATTTCTGAAACTGTGCTTACATATCCATTCTGAGGTTCAAGTACATCTAAAACAACTCCGCCTTCTAATGCTAAGAATGGTTGTATATCGCTATTTTTAGACATATTGTTCTCTACATCTGTTTTTGCAACATCCCAAAACCAAATACCTTCGCTCAAGTCTGAACCTAACTCATTTAATGGCAAATAATTAGTTGTTATATTTTTTTCTATTACGTTAGAAGAAAAATTTTCTGTTTTACTCAATCTAAGAGTATAAGATACGGGTTCTATATCGCGTTCCCAAGAAAAATACACATTTGGGGCATCTTGCGAAATATCTATTACACCATTTTTTGCAGGATATAATAGATTTGTTGGATTTAATTCACCTTTTTTTGATATAGAAAATACATTTGATGCTGGAGCAAGCGATTCTTCATTATAGAGTATGGAGTTTGGGTACTCTGTGGTTACACGCCAATACCAAGTTCCTTCTCCTAGAACAGATACAATACTCGATGGTTGAGTCGTTGTCTGAACAAAGACAGGATTTTGCATGCGTTCATTATTTGCAACTTCTAAAACCCATTGAGAAGCATTAGGATCATCGCTCCATATAAACCGTATTGGTGGATTTTTACTCCTATATGCAAATTCTTCATTCAAAATTGGAACCATAGTTTGAGTAGGCTCAGAACTTATAAGAGAAAATTTTCCTTCATCAATACTTTGCGCAGCATTGTTAATAAATCGCCAGTACCAAAATCCATCATCTAAATCATAGGATACAGTATTACTTTCTGATATAGCTGTTTGATGTGCAATTTCTAAAAAATCTTTTTGTTTAGAGACTTGCAATGTAATCTCTTGTTCTGTATCTGCTTTTTCAAATATAAAATCTACCTTTTTTGCTTCATTTGATGAGCGCAAATACTTACCATTTGGAACTGGCGCCAAAACAGATATAGGCGAGATTGTTATATCGTTTGTAGAATCTACTAGCATGGTTGTTCCAGCTTCTAGCAACCTGCTTTCTTCAGCTTGCAAGGTATCGACAAGATTTGCATTTCCCACCAGAACTTGTAATGCTATTGGTGCATCATCTACCTTAGTAAGATTTCCATCAACATAGTCTGTTTTTGCAGAAGCATGCAATGTTGCATTTGCTTCTACCTGCACCTTAGTATCGCCCGAAGATAGAACTAGGCCATTTACAGAATTAGCAGTATTAATGGCTATTTCGCCACCAGAAAAGCCTACTTCTACCCCGTTTTCGTCATAAAAGACTTGTACTAAGGTTTGCTCAAACAAATCTACTACGTTCCCATCCGGAAATGTTATCGTTGCTTCAGAAATTTCTGCTGTACGAATAATGTCGCCATCGTAAAGAGGCGTGTTTTGTTTAACACGATCCCACAATACTCGGTCATCCATTTTTCTTTGTGCGGATTTATATTTAAAACTAATAGATGCTATTGGCTCCTCGCCAACCTTTTCGAGGGAGCGATTTACTGCATTATAAAAAAAGTATCCACTTATTATTGAACCAGATAAACAAATGAGTACAACAGCAACATCGAGTAGCAGCCTCCATCCCCTGTGTTTTTCTGTAAATACAAAAGTGTCTTCTGCTACTACAGGTTCCTCTTTTTTGTCTTCAATCCCTAGAGATACCTGTTCAATAGTTTTGCAATTATCGAGGCATTCAATTTTTGTTTGATTAGTAGTTATATCTTCTATACTAGTTGTATTACGTAGATAAGTAGTTGCATTAGTTGTAGTTCTTGTATCTACTACTTCAAAAGATGTTGCTGGTGTTTTTTTAGGTGTAACTTCTCTTTCATTACACCACTGGGAATATGTTACTAAATCATATTCCATTTTATGATTTTTTAATGAACGGCCTTGCTCTTGATGCCATTCGCACATTGTAACAAAGCTACCATCACATTTTTCTGCAGCGGTTGGTTTATTTATAGAGGATTCAGTATTGTTATTTTTGTTTTCCTGCTTACTCAATCTACTTACCCAATTTCATACTTTTGTTCTTGTGCATCTGTATTAATGCTTTCAAAGTTAGGAGTATCCAAGTTCAACAAATCTCGTAGTTCTTGTATATTTTTTGGCCCCTCATTACCCATTCCAGGAATAGATGTTTCGTTAGGCATATTTATTACTGCATAAATTGATACTGGTTTTTCTTTACCTTTTACTGTTACTGATGGCATTTTTTCTACAAGAACGTGGTCTTTTACTAATGCATAGGTGTCTTCAGTAATAAGAATATCTGCACAAAATGGCTTTGTCAAAGTTTCTGTGCGAGATGCAAGGTTAACAGCATCTCCAATAACCGTATATTCCATACGTTCACTGGAACCCATTTGTCCGGCAACAACAGAACCAGTATTTAGTCCACAACCAATTTTAATTATTGGTTTCTTTTCATCACCTCTATCTTTATTGTATTCTATTAGAGCTGCTCTCATGAGCAAAGATGCCTTTACCGCATTAAAAGCATCCAAACTTGCACTGCCAGCAGAAGTTGATGCACCCCAAACTGCCATAACAGCATCTCCAATAAACTTATCTACAGTACCATTTGTGTCTCTAACGCAAGCAACCATTCGAGTCATATATTCGTTTAGAAAGGTAATTACTTCTTGAGGTTCAAGCTTTTCTGAAATTGCAGTAAACATGCGAATATCTGAGAAAAATATTGTAGCTTCTTTTGTTTCTCCACCAAGCTCTAAATCACCTTTCATAGCTCTAAGAGCTATATCCATGTTTACAAAGCGACCAAATGTCTCAAGCCCCTTACTCATGCTTAAAAACCGAGATGTTAATAGTCCTACCTCGTCATTTGTACGAGGCTTCATGTTTATTTTAAAGTTTCCTTGCTGAATTTGCTCAGAAGCAAGAGCCAAAATTTTTACCGGCTTACTAATTGAGCGAGAAAAAAACCAGGTAAACAATATAGCCAAAGATAAAACTGATAAAGCCAAATAAGCATTTTGGTATACTGTAGCGGTTACACCTTCAAAAACTAACGAACTTGCAATCGTTGTTAAAATCCCAATATCAGCAATAGGGAGTTTTGTATATGCTCCAAAAAACTCAACTCCATTTGAATCAGTAAAAATGACTTGTCGATTTTCATCATTATTGATTCTCATTTGACTAACTAATGATACATCTGACATATTAGCATTTAGTTTGATCAAATCAAAATCAGGGTGAATAAGAAGGTCATTACGATGGTTTATCATAAAAGAAGTATTAGTAGTGCCTGTACCAAAAGTTTCTGTAAGGCTTTCAACAGTAAATATTAAAACTAAGGGCTGGGTCTCTGTATATAAACCATTGTTTGTCCATGGAATCATAAAAGCAATTGAAGGAATACTAAAAACAGGTGTTGCATTAAGAACAAGTGTTTCTCCACGCTTACAGCGCTCTACATCATCTTGAACAGTATGTAAGAACATTTCAACTAGACTTTCTTCCAGTTCATTAGTTTCAAAAAAATCTGTGTTAACTAAGTCTAGCGTTTGAGGGATTACAATTGCAGCAACGGTATTATTTAGATTAAAAAAAGAATCGGCATAGGTTTGTACATCTGGACTATCAAAGCCAATCGTATTTAAAGTATTCATAAAGAACAGAGAGTTATTGCGAACAGTCTCGAACCTAATTTTTGCAATATCTGCTGTCTGCGTGTTTATAGTATAGTTATTTTGCTCCGCAGTTAGCTGTACATCTTCTCGAATAAGAATTATTTCTAGAACACTAACAACTCCAAGAGATATTACAAGTAAAAACGATATAATTAGTACTAACTTTAAACCAATCGGGTACTTTACCTTACTTCCTTTCAATTTTGCCATTCCATCCTCAATTTTAACCATTACAACACAGTTTTATATATTATCGACCGACAAGGCATTTTTGAACACATTTTTAGGTAGCAAGAATTGGTAAGAAACAACTACATATTTCTTAACGTATTGATCGCACTTAAAAATGAATGTGTGGTTACCTAAGTAACCACACAAATATATTTTCGAGGTTTATAGAGTTTTGCAAGCGAGAATAAACTACACGGCAAACTCAAACTGTGCGTCTTTTCTAACCTCGTAAAGACGCAAAAAAAAACGCTGTCTAAAAAGACAGCGTGTCGGGAGCGACGGGGATCGAACCCGCGATCTCCGGCTTGACAGGCCGGCGCGAT
>CAYJNB010000188.1:0-4361 GCA_964371205.1 uncultured Treponemataceae bacterium | reverse complement strand
CAGGTGGATACCAAGGTGGCGGACAAGGTCGCCCAGGTGGATACCAAGGTGGCGGTGGAGCCCCTGCAATGCCGGTAGGAGATGCAAAAAAGACTCCAGGTAAAAAGACATTTAAAGCAAAGAAAGTTGTATATAGAAAAGACCGAGAAAATACAGAAATTGTTGACAAATTAATGTCACAAAAGAAAAAGTCAGTAGTAATGGCTAATCCGGTTCCTAAATCAATTGAAATTATGGAATCAATTTCTGTTTCAGAATTGGCAAAAAAAATGAACTTAAAAGCTTCGGAAATTATTGCAAAACTCATGGCAATGGGAATGATGGCAACAATTAACCAAAGTATAGATGCAGATACAGCAACTCTTGTTGCCTCAGAATATGAATGTGAAGTTAAAATTATTAGTTTGTATGATGAGACAGTTATTGAGAGCCAAGCTGATGTAGAAGCCGATATGGCTCCACGACCTCCAGTTGTTACCATTATGGGACATGTTGACCATGGTAAAACAAAGACTCTAGACGCTATTCGTAGTGCAGACGTTGTTTCGGGTGAGTTTGGTGGAATTACACAACACATTGGTGCATACATGGTACACACTCAAAAAGGTGCAATTACTTTCTTAGATACACCAGGACACGAAGCATTTAGTATGATGCGTGCTCGTGGTGCAAAAGTTACCGATATTGTTGTATTGGTTGTTGCTGCAGACGATGGTGTTATGCCTCAAACAGTCGAAGCAATTAACCACGCTAAGGATGCAAAGGTTCCAATTATTGTTGCAATTAACAAAATGGATAAACCAGAGGCTAATCCAGATCGTGTAAAAACCGAACTATCGGCTCATGACTTGAGTCCAGAAGAATGGGGTGGAAGTACTCAATTTGTTCATATTAGTGCATTAAAGAAAGAAGGTTTAGACGATCTTTTAGATGCAATTCTCTTACAATCAGAGATGCTTGAACTTTCTGCAAACTGGAATTGTCGTGCAGAAGGTAAGGTTGTAGAATCTCGCGTAGATCATGGTCGTGGTATTGTTTCAACTATTATTGTTGAACGCGGTACCTTACGTCAGGGTGAGCCATATGTTGCAGGTATTTATTCTGGACGTGTTCGTGCAATTTTTAACGATCACGGAGAAAAAATAGACGTAGCAACTCCTTCTATGCCAGTAGAAATTTTAGGTTTCGAAGGTATGCCAAATGCTGGAGATCCCTTCCAAGTTACTGTAAACGAAAAAGAAGCACGTGATATTTCTTCTAAACGACAAGAACTTAAGCGTTTTGAACACTCTAAAACAGTTAAGAAGGTTACACTTGATAACCTATACGATACAATTTTTGATGGCTCACTCCTTGAACTTAAGGTTGTTATTAAGGCTGACGTACAAGGTTCTGCTGAGGCACTCAAGCAGTCGCTTGAAAAGCTCTCAACACCAGAAATTCGCCTTTCTGTTATTCACTCTTCTGCGGGTGCAATTAACGAAAGTGACGTAACACTTGCATCTGCAGACTCAAATGCAATTATTATTGGATTTAACGTACGCCCAACACCTAAGGCAAAACTGCTTGCAACTCAAGAAGGCGTAGAAATTCGAAACTATAACATTATTTACAAGGCTGTTGAAGAAATTTCAAATGCTATGGAAGGAATGCTTAAACCGGATCTTAAAGAAGAAGTTATCGGTACGATCGAAGTACGCGATACATTCAAGGTTCCAAAGATTGGGCTTATTGCAGGTTGTTATGTACTACAAGGTATCGTAAAACGAACCTCTTCTGTAAATATTATTCGTGATGGTATTGTTATTCACACTGGTAAGCTTGCTTCATTGCGTCGCTTTAAAGACGAAGCAAAAGAAGTTGCAACCGGATTTGAGTGTGGTATTGGAATTGAAAACTGGCAAGATGTGCAAGTTAATGACCAATTTGAAGTATTCGAAATGGTTGAGGTTGCACGTAAGCTGAGCGATACTAAAGCTCCAAAAGAAGCTGCAACTAAGGCAGATTCAAGTGATGGAGAATAATAGTGTCTGAGTTTAGACTAGTTCGTCTTGGGGTACAAATTCAAGAAGAAATTGCGCGGATGATTATGAGTAAACAGATTAAAGATCCGCGCGTTTCTACCTTTTTGAATGTAAACAGAGTAGAGGTTTCTAGAGATCTTTCGTTTGCTAAGGTGTATGTTTCTAGTTTTATGGACGAAAAACAAACCGAAAAGGGCGTTAAGGGACTTGCGAGTGCAGCAGGGTTTATTCAGTCAACGTTGGGTAAAAAGCTCTCTTTACGTCAATTTCCAAAACTTATCTTTATTGCTGATTCTAGCATTAAAGAAGGGTTTGAAATGGTTCGTAAACTTGACGAGATAGTGCGAGAAGATGAGCTTAAAAGGGGTTCCTCAACATAGTATATGAGTTCTGACGGTATTCTTTTATATGCTAAGCAAGCAGGTTTAACTAGCTTTTCGTCTTTGTGGACTATTAAAAATGCTGCAAAAACAAAAAAAGTTGGCCATACTGGCACACTCGATAACTTTGCAGACGGCCTTCTGGTCGTCTTGCTAAATTCTGCTACACGACTAGTTTCTCACATTACAGACTTCGATAAAACGTACGAAGCTATTATTCGTTTAGGGATAGAAACTGATACCCTTGATATTCATGGAACAAAAATATCCGAAAAACAAACTCCCACAAAAGACTCTTTTTTAGCTGCTATTCCACAGTTTGTTGGTAAAATAGAACAAGTACCTCCTGTATATTCTGCCTTACATGTTGAAGGTAAGCGTAGCAGCGACTTGGCTCGTTCTGGTAAAGAAGTATCGTTAAAAAAAAGGCCAGTTGAAATTTATTCAATCGACTTAATCTCGTTTGAAGGTGAATATGCTCATATTCGAGTACATTGTTCAAAAGGTACATATATTCGTGCTCTTGCACGCGATATTGCATATGCATGTAATTCTTGCGCACACTTAGTTTCGCTTAGGAGAACATCTGTAGGTTCTTTTCAATTACAAGATGCAGTTGGTTATTCCTTATTGCCACCATTTTCTATTGAAGAAGCTCAAAAAAAAACTATCCAAAGTGAAACAGAAAAACCAAAAGAACAACCTAGTTTTGAGCAAGTTCATAAAGCTATTAGCTCAATTACACCTTTAATTACAGAATCCTGTGGCTTTAGAACACTTCACTTACGTGCTTTATGCACAAACGATTTTTTTAATGGAAAAAAACTCAACGAGAATTGGTTTTTGGAATCTTTTAAAGAAGTAGAGCAGTCTGACCAAAAGATTCAATTTGCTGTTTTTACAGAAAAACCAGAAGTGCACTTGTGTGGCGTCATTTCTAGAACAAAATATCTCAGTTATGATTTTGTGGTTCCTCTGCGAGGTAAAATTTGAGAGTTTTTAGTTGGGATGATATTACGCAGGAAAGTTTTGATTTTGCTAAGCAGGGTTTTGAACATGCAAAAGAAGGGAGTGCTCTTACAATCGGCGCTTTTGATGGTCCACACATTGGGCATAGAGCTCTTTTTGATACAGTTCTTTCGAAAAAAAAGATGGTTCGTGGTATAGTAACATTTGCACGCTCTCCACGAGCGCATAAGCTAACTGATATGTTTGAAGGAGATGTTTCTACGCTCCGTTTACGACTGGAAAGTTTTAAGGATTTTGGTTTTGACTATGCGGTAGTGATTGACTTTTCCCAAAAATTTGGTAAAATAGAGGGAAGTATATTTTTATCTATTTTACTTAAATCACTTTCTATGCAGTTTGTTTCTGTAGGCAGTGGTTTTCGTTGCGGTAATAATCTTGACACCGGAACGGAAGAACTTGCAGCGTTTGCTTCTATGCATGGTATTCAATGTACTTGTATGAATTTAGTTACTAACTCAGATAGTATTGTTAGTTCTACTATGATTCGTCAAGCAATTGTTCAAGGAAATTTACAAAAAGCACAAAAGCTTTTGGGTTTCTCTTACCGCATTGATGTAAGTATGATTGAGCAAGTTAAAACAGAAATTGGATTTGACTGCGCTAAAAGTGCAATAAATCAAATAATACCGCCCGTTGGGCAGTATAGAGTTTGTATTCAAGCAGAAAACACTAAAACGTCTGAGACGGTTCGGTGTGCCGGTACTGTAATTGTGGAAGAGGGAAACCTTCGCTGCCTAATTCCACCATTAGAGAAGGACTTGCTTGTACAGACCATAATCTTTGTAGACCCTGAGGGAAAAAAATAGAAAGGAAGCATGAGCTTCCAAGGAGTAAAAATGGCACTCACAAAAGAAAAAACAGCCGGAATCGTAACTTCATTCGGCGCTAACGGAAAAGACACAGGAAACGTAAAAGTTCAAGTTGCTTT
>CAYJNB010000187.1:0-4423 GCA_964371205.1 uncultured Treponemataceae bacterium | reverse complement strand
CTACTTGCCGTTTTTTTATAAACTGAGTAATTGAACGAACTGCCGGATTAGAATGGCTGTAGCGTGCATTAATTGCTACAAAAAGTATATTTGTTGAAGTATCTTTCATGTGCTATACTATAACACTAATTATAGTTTTGAAAAAGCGGGTGTACCGAAAGCAAAAGTATTTTGACATTTTAGTACTCTTTTGGTATATTGGGGGTAGTATGTTTCATCAAATTACAGGAGAAAGATAGTATGGCTAAACGATTTGAAACAGTAAGTGTGGATAAGGAGAAATGCGTAAGATGCCTTCGATGTATTTCTGCATGTCCGGTTAAATTTTGTAATGATGCCTCAGAAGACTATGTTGCTATTAACAATGATCTTTGTATAGGCTGCGGACACTGTATCCCTGCCTGTGTGCACGATGCACGCACATATAACGATGATGCTACGCAGTTTTTTACTGAATTAGCAAATGGAACAAAAATGGTTGCAATTGTTGCTCCTGCAACAGCAGCTAACTTTTCGGACAATTATTTAGAATTCAATGGATGGCTATCTTCCATTGGTGTAGAAGCAATCTTTGATGTTAGCTTTGGAGCAGAACTAACTGTTAAAACATATCTTGAGTATATGAAATCTAGCAACAATACACCAGTTATTGCACAACCATGTCCAGCGATTGTTTCGTATATAGAATTGTATCAACCTGAATTAATACCCTACCTTGCACCTGCAGGAAGCCCTATGGCGCATACAATGCAAATGATTCGTGAATACTTTCCGCAATATAGGAATTACAAAATTGTAGTTGTTTCTCCTTGTATTGCAAAAAAATATGAATTTATTGATATTGGAGTTGGGGATTTTAACGTAACATTTAATTCATTCGAGACATACCTAAAAGAAAAAAATATTTCTCTCAGCTCTTTTACAAAAAAAGAGTTTGATGGACCACAACCCGAGAGAGCTGTTTCTTTTTCTTCGCCAGGGGGACTAATGCTCACGGCTCTGCGCGAAAATCCAAACATGGAAGATTTTATTAGAAAAATTGAAGGCGTACATTCTATTTATCCTTATTTACAAAAAATCTCCCCAGCAATTCAAAGCAAACAATATCCTTATGCACTTATAGACTGCCTTAACTGCGAAAAAGGTTGTAATGGTGGAACAGGTACATCGAGTCAAGATATAGATGAAGTAACACTTCATAGCAAGATAAAAAAACGGATTAACGAAAACATAGAAAAAAACAGAAAGAATTTTAAGTTTAAGTCTGCAAGTGCAGCAGACAAGGCATATTCCACTTCGTTAAGTAAATATTGGAAACCTGGTTTATACAATAGAAATTATGTCGATAGAAGCAAACTTGTTTCGGATACAATTAAAAAACCAACAAATGCTGAGTTGGAATCTATTTATGCACAAATGCATAAAGAAGAAAAGAAAGACTTCCTTGAATGTCAGGCATGCGGCTATGTTAGCTGCGAACAAATGGCAACCGCTGTTTATAATGGACTTGTACCATTTGAGTCATGTAGACATTACCTAGACACTATTATGCAAGCACTGCACGAAGAAAAAAAGAATAACTCTGAGGATGCAGTTCAGGCAATTATAGATTCAAGCGTAGAAAAAATTAATAAAAACATGAAAGAGATTCAAGCTCTAGCAGATAAATCGATGGAGATGATTACTTGTGTTTCTGAGTCCTCTGCATCCATCGAAGAAATGGTTGCAAATGTGCAATCTATAAATAATATTTCAATTAAAAATGATGAGATGAGCAAAGAACTTGATGCAGCTACACAAGAAGGAAAATCTAATTTTAACGCAGTGTCCGATTATGTTTCAGAGATCTCAGCAGATTCGGAAACACTGGGAGAAACAAGCTTAATCATTCAAAATATTGCATCTAAAACAAACTTACTTGCAATGAACGCTGCTATTGAAGCAGCACACGCTAGCAGCTATGGAAAAGGATTCTCAGTAGTTGCGGACGAAATTAGAAAGCTTGCAGAAAATGCAGGAACACAGGGTAAGTCAATTTCTACACTCTTAAAGCAAATTACAAAACGTATCGAAATAGCATCAGGAACATCCATTGAGGCACAAAAAAAATTCGATACTATTTTGGACTTAGTTGTAAATGTTCGAGAGCAAAACAGTATTGTACGCAATGCAGCAGAAGAGCATAGCCTAGGCGGGCAACAAATACTAACAGCGCTTGCAACCATGAATGAGCTTGCAAGTGATGTAAAAAATAGTACCATGGACTTAATGGAAAAGAGCAATCAGCTTATAAGTGATATAAAGACGCTCTCTGATCAGCGAAAAAGAGATATACTATAACTATGTCTTTAAATTACAAAGAAATAGATGCAATACTTGCAGAACTGGACATTAATAGATCATTTATTCAACAAATTGTACAACCAACGTACGACAGCCTAGCCTTGTACACATACAAGGCTGGTTCTGCAAAAACATTGTATATTTGTCTTGCTCCAGGTGCATGCCGCTTGCATGAAACTAGATTAAGCATTCCTAAGAATAAAACAGCTCTACGTTTTATGGAATTCTTGCGTTCTCGTATAAAGGGAGGCCGAATTGAATCCATTGAACAAATCGGTCAAGAGCGTATTGTTCTTTTACGCATCTGCCGAAGTGAAGAATACTTTAATATGTATATTCGTTTATGGAGCGGTGCTGCAAATATTATTGTTACAACAAGCGAAGACGAAGGAAGTATAATTCTCGACAGTTTTTATCGAAGGCCAAAACGCGGCGAAATTGGCGGCAATGTATTTAATCCAATCGCAGACTTACAAAAAGCAGCTGATGACTCGAATAAGACAGAAAAACCAATTAAAGAATGGACTGTTCGTACCTTTGATGAATTAGAAAATGCTGAAGAACTCTCATTTAACGAAAAAGTAGCCGCTTGGTACTCCGAACGCTCCGACTCTCTTTCCAAGGAAGCCCTACTTGAACAGGCAGAAAAGCATTACAATATTCGCCGTTCAAAAATGGAAGCATCACTTGAGAGACTCGAAAAAAAGAAGAATGAGTTTTTACATGCAGACCGCTTACGCCATGTTGGAGATCTTATTTTAGCAAATGCTCACGAATTTGATAAGGCTGTGGAGGAAGGATCTCATTTTTTTGAATGTGTTGACTTTGAAACTGGATCAACAATTCGCATAGAAATCAACCCCGATAAAAAAGCACACGAAAACGCAACTAGCTATTACGAAAAATATAAAAAAGCTATTTCTGGTTTAGAAGAATTAGAAAAAGATATTCACTCTGCTAAATTTGCTCTTCTCAATTTAGAGGCTGAATATTCATCCCTCTTAAAAGAACAAAATCCAATTGTAATTCAGCAAAAACTACGCAAACAAAAAACTCCCAAACAACAGGTAGAAAAAAAATATCCTGGCTTGCGTTTTACTGTTGATGGATGGCGACTCTTTGTAGGAAGAACCGCTAGCGAAAATGATGAACTGTTACGAAAACACGTAAAAGGTTTTGATATGTGGCTCCACACGCGCGACTGGGCAGGAGGGTACGTCTTTATAAAAAACCGTCCTGGTAAAACCGTCCCGCTCACTGTTTTGCTTGATGCGGCAAACTTAGCACTATTTTATTCAAAGGGAAGAAAGGCTGGAAAAGCCGATCTTTATTACACACAAGTAAAACACCTACGTCGCGCAAAGAATGCTCCAAAAGGAACGGTTCTTCCGTCTAACGAAAAAAATATCTTTGTTGAACTCGACGACGAACGCCTCCGACGCTTAGAACAATCAAAAGAAGTTGAGTAAGAAAATGAATAGTCAACAGAAGACGAAGAAGCCTCTAGGCTATCGAAATAAGTTGCTATTTATTTTAGATTTTTTACCGACAATGCTATTTAGTATTTGCGGTATTAATTTTATGATTGATGCAATTAGCAGAGGCTTTTTTGATATTACAGATATGTCAACGTTTTTTCAGACAGTTGCTATTACACTTGCATGGAATTCACAATCGATAACATATATTATTGCATTAAATGTTAGAATAAGAACAAAGCATAAAAGCTTTTTGACACAAATTCCGTATTTTAGTGATTTTTTATCAATTGCAGTTGTTTTTACCCCATTATTAATGTCTGTGTAATACGGATTGAGGAGTCATCCAAACAATGAAATGTAACTAATTCCAATACGCTTTTTTTTGTTTGCTATTTTTTTAATTTTCTTGTATTTTTCGCTTGACAAAAAATCAAGAACCCTATATTATTGTTGAACACGACGCAGGATAGAGCAGTTGGCAGCTCGTCGGGCTCATAACCCGGAGGCCGGAGGTTCGAGTCCTCCTCCTGCTATATTAAGAGATTGTTTTTAAACAATCTCTTTTTTATTTAATACGTTAATAATAATGATATTCTTTA
>CAYJNB010000186.1:0-4451 GCA_964371205.1 uncultured Treponemataceae bacterium | reverse complement strand
CATTATCTGGTTTTTTTATAGGGGCTGTTATTGGAATTCCTTTAGGTGTTCTTATGGCATGGTACGAAAAAGTAGATTTGTTTGTGCGTCCCTTGTTTGATTTGCTTCGACCTGTTCCAGGGATCGCATGGATTCCTATAATGATAATTTTGTTTGGGATAGGATTACTTTCACAGGCGATGGTTATATTCTTGACGGCCTTTATTGCTTGTGTTGTTAATGCTTATACTGGAATAAGAAGGACTAAAACAGTGCATTTATGGGTCGGTGAAACATTTGGAGCTTCTAACTGGCAATTGTTAACGCAAATTGCCATTCCTACAGCTCTTCCAATGTTTTTGACTGGCTTGCGAGTTGCTCTTGCAGCGTCTTGGACTGCATTAGTTGCAGCTGAATTAGTTGCTTCTAATAAAGGTCTTGGATTTATGATTCAAATATCGAGAGGAATATACAGGCCTGATGTTATTATTGCAGGTATGATAGCTATTGGCATAATAGGATCTATTCTAACTCACGGACTTACAATGCTTGAGAAGAAATTAACAAAAGGAGAAAAGTGGTAATGGGTGATTTGAATGCAAGCAGTGTAAAAAAAATTGTTTGTGCAACAATTTCAATAACTTTCTTTCTAATTCTATGGCAATTGAGTGTTACGGGTACAGAGTTAGGTGTTTTGATGCCTGGTCCTTTAGTTGTAGGAGCAGCTTTTTTTCAGTCTTTTGTTAATCCAATTGGGACGCACTCTATATTTGGACATGTGTTGTTTAGCTTGTCGCGTGTTGTTGTTGGTTACTCAATTGCAGCCGTTTTAGGTATTACACTTGGTATTTTGATGGGGCGTTATAAGAAAGTTGAGGCAATTTTTAAACCTCTTTACGAACTTATTCGTCCTATCCCTCCTATTGCTTGGACTCCATTGGTTATTTTATGGTTTGGATTAGGAGAGACAACAAAATGGTTTTTAATTTTTTTATCATCATTTAATCAGATTGTTCTAAATACTTACGACGGTTCTCGTACTGTTGACGAAACACTTTTAGGTGTGTCAAAAATGCTTGGAGCAAATAATTTCCAAACATTGTTCAATGTTGTGTTGCCATATTCAGTTCCGTATATTTTTGCAGGTTTACATGTTGCTGTCTCATCTAGCTGGGCTACTGTTGTTGCTGCAGAAATGATTCGCTCAACAGAGGGTGTAGGTTGGATTATTGTTAATGCTATGGAAATGAATAATACGGTACAAGTATTGGTTGGAATTGTTTCAATCGGTATTGTAGGTTACGTACTGGCAATTGCTATGAGAAAATTGGAGGGGGCTTTATGTGCTTGGAACAAGGGCGGGCGCTAGATATAATTATAGAATGTAAGGATTTGAAAAAATCGTTTGAGACTTCAAAAGGTGATTTTGAGGTTCTTGGAAATCTTAACTTAAAGGTTCGCGAGAATGAATTTTTAGTATTGTTTGGCCCTGGACAATGCGGAAAAACAACAATAATAAATTTAATTGCAGGGCTTGAACCCGCAACTTCAGGTGTAGTAATAGAAGATGGAGAGGTTGTAACAGAAGCAGGACCTGCTCGAGGCGTTGTATACCAGTCTGTAGCACTCTTTCCATGGTTAACTGTTATGGGTAATGTAGAATACGGACCTAAGATGCAGGGTGTCAATAAAGAAAAACGTCAAAAAAAAGCTCAAAAATACATAGATCTAGTAGGTCTTAATGGGTTTGAAAATACTTTTCCTGTAAAACTTTCAGGTGGTATGAAGCAACGAGTCGGCATTGCAAGAGCGTATTGCATAGAACCTCGAGTTATGTTGCTTGACGAGCCTTTTGGTGCTCTTGATGCTCAAACACGTTATCTGATGCAAGAAGAGCTGGAAAGAATTTGGCAAACTGAAAAAAGAACAGTTATTTTTGTAACAAATAATATCGAAGAGGCAGTTTATCTTGCAGATAGAATTGTTGTGCTAAAAAACTGTCCGACAGGTATAAAAGCAGAATACGAAATAAATCTTCCTCGTCCAAGAAGTTATGTTGACAAAGACTTTTTGAGAATTCGAAAAGAAATAACTAGCATTATGGATGAAACTTTGTAGGGGGATAATATGAAAGAAAAAGATGTTATATTGAGAGTTGAAAACTTAACAAAAAAATTTAAGGATTTGCTAGTATTAGATGATGTTTCTTTTAATATAAACAGAGGCGAGTTGTTATGTGTAGTAGGTCCTACAGGGTGTGGTAAAACAACCTTTCTCAATAGCGTTACAAAGCTATACGATATTACAGAAGGTCAAATACTGCTTAATAATGAACCTGTTAACTTAAAAAAACATAATATTTCTTATATATTTCAAGAACAGTCAGCTTTTCCATGGTTGACTGTAGAAGAGAATGTGGGGTTTGGTTTAAAAATTAAGAAAACTAATCCAAAAATTATAAAAGAGCGTGTGAGCGAAGTTTTAGATATTGTTGGATTATCTGATTTTAAAGATTCGTACCCAAGTCAACTATCTGCTAGTATGCTTCAAAGAGTTGTAATTGCTCGTGCTTTTGCAACAAAACCAGACTTGCTTCTGATGGATGAGCCTTATGCACAATTAGATATTGAGCTTAGGTTTAAACTAGAAGATGAACTAGTTAAATTATGGCAAAGAACAGGAACCACAGTGCTATTCATCACGCACAATGTTGAAGAAGCTGTGTATTTAAGTGAAAAAATTATGATTTTAACAAATAAACCGACAAAAGTTAAGCAAATTTTATCAAATGATATGCCTCGTCCTAGGGACATAACTGGTGATGATTTTATCAGTTTGCGTAATCAAGTAACTGAATTAATAAAGTGGTGGTAACATATGAAAGCAGTGATGTTAATGTTTGATTCTCTGAATAGACATTTTCTTGAACCTTATGGGTGTGATTGGACAAAGACTCCTAATTTTTCGCGACTAGCAGAAAAAACATGTAAATTTAATAATTTTTATGTAGGAAGCCTTCCTTGTATGCCAGCACGAAGAGAGTTGCATACGGGAAGATATAATCTTTTGCATCGAAGCTGGGGACCAATTGAGCCGTTTGATATTAGCACGCCAGAGTTATTGAAAAAAAATGGTGTATATTCTCATTTGATAACTGATCACCAGCACTATTGGGAAGATGGAGGGGCAACCTACCATAATCGCTATTCTTCATACGAATTTGTTCGTGGTCAAGAAGGCGATGTTTGGAAAGGAGAGGTTAAAGACCCTGAGGTTCCGGTGCATGAAGGCAGATTGCTTCGCCAAGATATTATTAACAGAAAATACATTGATTGTGAAGAAAAACAGCCTCAAACTCTCTGCTTTGAACTAGGGCTTGATTTTTTGCAAAAAAATAAACTTGACGATAACTGGTTGTTGCAACTCGAAACTTTTGATCCTCATGAGCCTTTTTATACAATGCAAAAATATAAAGATTTATATCCCCATGATTATGATGGGCCACAGTATGATTGGCCGGACTATCGAAAGGTGAGCGAGACAAAAGATGTTGTAGACCATGTTCGGTATGAGTATGCAGCACTTCTGTCTATGTGTGATCACAACTTAGGGAGAATATTAGACTTTTTTGATGAAAATAACATGTGGAATGACACAATGCTTATAGTGAACACTGATCATGGATTTTTACTAGGTGAGCATGATTGTTGGGCTAAGTGTGTGCATCCATTTTATAACGAGGTTGCAAGAATTCCTTTTTTTATATGGGATCCTCGTGTTAAAATTAAAAATGAAGAAAGAAACGCTTTAGCACAAACAATCGATATAGCTCCGACTCTTTTAGATTTCTACAATGCAGAAATTCCAAAGGAAGTTCAAGGAAGACCTTTGTTAGAGACAGTTAAATCAGATAAGAAGATTCATGATGCAATATTGTTTGGGATACATGGAGGGCAGTTAAATATTACCGATGGACGATATCTATTCATGAAAAGTCCAAACAAAAATAATTCTCCCTTATTCAATTATACATTGATGCCAACTCATATGAGAGATTTGTTCTCTGATGAAGAGTTGAAGACAATGGAAATTGCAAATGGATTCAGTTTTACGAATGGAAACAAAGTTATGAAGTTTGATGCTAATCTTTCTAAAAAGCAGGATTTAAAACTATCTTCTGAAATAGAACATATGCTGTTTGACTTGCATGAAGATCCGCAACAGCTAATTTCAATAATAAATAATGAAGTTGAAGAAAGGCTGAGTAAAGAAATGGTACGGTTAATGAAAGAAAATGACGCACCTATTGAGCAATATGTACGTTTAGAATTACAGAAATATACTTAAAATATACACTTCTTGTATGTTAAGTTATTCAATAGCAAAAACAACAGCTTTTATTTAAAAAAATAATATTTTTTTTTATAAAAGCTGTTGACACAAAATAATCGTTTGTGATATAGTCATTTTTA
>CAYJNB010000185.1:0-4462 GCA_964371205.1 uncultured Treponemataceae bacterium | reverse complement strand
ACTGAAAACGGCAACGGTATGCCCACTCACTAGATTCTACTACCTGAATTTCGGGGAAGCCCTCAATTCCCGCTCGCTCAAGGGACTCAATAAAAATACCTTTTTTCAGTTGTGTTTGGTAAGCATAGTTTGCAATTTGCAAATTACAACCGCCACACTCACCGTAATGCTTACACTTTGGTTCAATACGCTCAGATGACGCCTCAATAACCTTTGTAACGGTCGCAAAGGCAATAGCATTTTTTTCTTTTGTAATGCGCACCTCAACCGTTTCGCCCGGTAAGGCATGCTCTACAAAGAGTGTTCTTCCATCAAGTTTAGCAAGGCAATAACCACCTGCAACCATTTTTTCAGTTTTTACAATCATTTTCTCTCTTCCTATCTTTTATGTAGCTAGTAGCACTACTACATTTCGCTTCCTAACTCTGCAAATTTCTTTGCCATAGTTTTATTGTTTTTTGTTAGTTTTTTAATACTTAAATCCTCTGCCTTATTATTTGCCAAACGTAAGTTTTCTTCGGAAGATAACAACGCTTTTTTTGTTTTTTCTAAGTGTTCAATTGTTTTATCTATCTCATTTATTGCTGTCTGAAATCGCTCACTAGCTAGACGATAATTTCTGCCAAATTTGTCTTTAAAATCATTCATCTCATTTTCAAAGTTAGAAATATCGATGTTTTGATTTTTAAATTCAGCTAACTGTTCTCTGTAACTAATTGAGTTCATAGCTGCATTTCTAAGCAATGTAATTATTGGTATAAAAAACTGTGGTCGTACAACATACATTTTTGGGTACTTATGGGACATATCTACAATGCCATTGTTATATAATTCGTTATCTGCTTCAAGAAGAGAAACAAGTACCGCGTATTCACAGCCTTTTTCATTTCTATCCTTATCCAGCTCTTTTAAAAAATCTTCGTTTTTTTTCTTTGTAGCAGTAGTATCCATCTCATTTTTCATTTCGAACATAATAGAAATGAACTCTACATCGTTATTGGTAGACTCGCGAAAAATATAGTCTCCCTTACTACCGGTTTTTGAATCATTATCTTTTTCAAAATAAGCACGTTGAAACCCAGTAGGACGGAGACGGTTAAATTCAATTTCACAATGTTGCTCAAGACTCTCGCCAAGCATCTTTGTAGATAACTTAGTTTTTAAGTCTTTATAATATTCAATTGTTTCTTCTTTTTGCTTTAGTTGCATTTCGTAATTATCTTGTAGGTTTTTAATCTGCAATTCTGTCCCTGTTTTTGAGTTAGTCATTTCAGATTGTAGTTTTGCTATAAGCATATCTTTTTTTATTAGCTCATCTTTCTTTTTTGACTCTTCCTCTTTAAGGGCAATAAGCTTTTCGTTTTGTGCCACATTTATTTTTGATTTTAATTGTTCAATTTCTTGTCTAGATTCTGATAGCATCTTCTCTAAATCAGCCTTTGCCTGAGCCTCTGCAAGTTTGAGCTGATTTGCCTTTTCTGATTCTGCAGATTTTACTTGTGCCTTAAGTTGCTCAATTTCTTGATTTGATGCAGAAAGCATTTTTTCGAAGGTAACTTTTGCATTAGCCTCAGCAAGCTTAAGCTGACTCTCTTTTTCTGCATGAATCATTCTTTCGCGTTCGTTCAATTCTTTTTGAAATTCAGCATCTCTAACTTGACCAACAATCGCAATGTAACCCGATTCATCTACAGTAAACACTTCTGCACATTTTGGACATTTTATTTCGTTCATAACACAACTCCTAACAAAGACTGATAACAGTATACACCTTTAGACAAAAAAAAAGAAGTTCAAAAGAACTTCTTTGAAGAGCGGATGATGGGAGTCGAACCCACGTCATCAGCTTGGAAGGCTGAGATAATAGCCGTTATATGACATCCGCAAGGTTTAGTAAGATTAACAAATATCAAAAAAAATGTCAATAGTTATTTTCTAAGTTATCTAAACTTTGCAATTTCTACTTGTGTAAGCTCGTCGGCTATTTCGTTGTATTTGTTGCCGGCATGGCCTTTTACCCAAATCCATTCAACAGAATAGCGCGACACTAATTCGTCGAGGGCAATCCATAAGTCTTGGTTTTTAACCGGTTGCTTTGAGGCGGTTTTCCAGCCGTTTTTTTTCCAGTTTATAATCCACTTGGTTATGCCATCTTTTACGTATTGACTGTCGATATAGACAGTAACTGCTGTGTCTGCAGGGTAGTTTGCTTCTAGATGCTCAAAAGCGCGTATAACAGCTGTCATCTCCATGCGATTGTTGGTGGTTTCCTTTTCGCCTCCGGAGATGGGAAACTCTCCCTTTTCTGAAAGGAGTACAAAGCCCCATCCACCAGGGCCGGGGTTGCCGGAGCAACCACCATCGGTGTATATACTTACAGTTTCACTCATGCTTTTTCTCCTGCATAGAACAAACCATAACCGTGACGTAGTTTTTGCATTGCATTCATACAATCAAGACTATCTTGATGAGTGTGTAGCGGTGTTTCTAATTCGCCGTTCATAATACAGCGGGTTGCCTCTTCTATTTCGTACTCAAATCCATTTATTGCCGGTTCATAGTCATGCGTCTCTGTCGTTTTTGTCTCTTCATTATAAAACTCAAGCTTTCTCCCTCTCCAAAACTCACTCATAAGTATGCGTCCCTTTGTACCAACAATATATGCTCCGTTGAGTTTATGGTCATCTTCGATAGCAAGAGAACACCATAAATGCGCTAATGCCCGTTTATTTCCGTTTGTAAACTGTGCAGAAATGGTTTCTTCGATATCTACGCCACTCTCGGTAAGTTGAGCAAATCCAGTAATATTTTCTAGGGTATAGCCAGCTGCCTGTGCAATTCCAAGGGAATAGGCAATTGCATAAATACCAATATCAACCAGAGCACCACCACCAAACTCAAGTTTGTGGAGTCGATCATTCTGACCTGAATCTGGTCGATTAATCAAAAAGTTTGCCGAAATACTTCTAAGTTCCCCAAGTTTTCCACTATTAACAATTTCTTTTGCATGTAAAAATGACGGAAGAAATTTCATCCATGTTGCTTCTGAATAAAATTTTTGTACTTCTTTTGCAGTTTGCAATACTTCTTCTAATTGAGCTACTGTAAGTGTTGCAGGCTTTTCGCAAAAAACATGCTTACCAGCTTTAAGTGCCTCAATCGAAAGTGAATAGTGCGTGTTATTCAAGCTAGCAATATAAACTGCATCAACATTGGGATCTGCAAAGGCTTCTGCATAAGAACCATAAGCTTTTTCAAAGCCCCATTTTTTAGCATATTCTTTTGAACGCTCAAGATCGCGTGAAGCTACTGCATAAGGAATCGCATTTTGAACAGACATTAATGCCTTAGTAAATACCTCTGATATTCTCCCTGGGGCTATAACTGCCCAACGTACATTTTTCATATCTTACCTCTTCTTAGTAGTTGGGGTGTGTTGAAAAATTGATATTTTTCAACAGTCCCAGTTGTCTTTTTCTAAAAAATTGTGTATTTTAGATGGAGTAAATTTTTAATAGTCTAGCATAGAAATAATGTTTTGACTACGAGAAGGAGATATTAGAAATGGCAAAACAATTGCTTTTTAACGAGGACGCACGTAAAAAATTATTATCGGGTGTAGAACAAATTTCCCAAGCGGTTAAAGTAACCCTCGGTCCAAAGGGACGCAATGTTCTTTTAGACAAAAAATTTGGTGCGCCAACAGTAACAAAAGATGGTGTATCTGTAGCAAAAGAAATTGAATTAGAAGATAGCTTCGAAAACATGGGTGCACAGCTTTTAAAAGAAGTTGCAACAAAAACAAACGATGTAGCCGGTGACGGTACAACTACTGCAACAGTTCTTGCATACTCAATGGTGCGTGAAGGACTTAAAGCTGTTGCTGCTGGAATGACTCCAATCGAATTAAAACGCGGGATGGACAAAGCTGTTGCTGTTGCTGTTGAAGAAATTAAAAAACAATCAAAAGCTATTAAGGGTTCAGACGAAGTATCTCACGTTGCATCTGTTTCTGCAAACAACGACGAGGAAATCGGTAAAATTCTTGCTGAAGCAATCGAAAAAGTTGGAAAAGACGGTGTTATTACTGTTGAAGAATCAAAAACAATGGAAACTACAACCGACTTTGTTGAAGGTATGCAATTCGACAGAGGATATATTTCTTCTTATTTTGTAACAGACCGCGACAGAATGGAAACAGTTTTTAACGATTGTTTTATTCTTATCCACGATAAAAAAATCTCTAACATGAAAGACTTGTTGCCGCTCTTAGAAAAAGTAGCTCAAACAGGTAAGCAATTACTTATTATTGCAGAAGACATGGACGGCGAAGCATTAGCAACACTCATTGTTAACTCAATTCGCGGAACACTCAAAACTTGTGCAGTTAAGGCTCCTGGTTTTGGTGACAGAAGAAAGGCTATGCTCGAAGACATTGCAATTCTTACCGGTGGACAAGTTA
>CAYJNB010000184.1:0-4472 GCA_964371205.1 uncultured Treponemataceae bacterium | reverse complement strand
GACTTAGAACACGCAAAAAAACATAAGATACTCAAAAAAAGTAATGGTGAGATAACTTGGTACGTTTTTTTCATATTATTCTTCGCTCTGATCTTGTAAGTTATCTTCGTTAGATGATTCTTCTGTATTTTCAGTTACTTCATCTTTTTTTCTTGAATAGCTTACTGATAGTTTTCTTCCATGAAATTCATGGCCATTAAGAGCTGCAATAATTTTTTCTACATCTTCTGCAAAGACTTGAACGAATGAATAATTGTCCAGTATTCGAATATCTCCAATGCGTTCTCGTGGAACCTCTGCTATAGTGATTAATAATGATATTAAGTCACGAGGAAATACACGTCTATTGCGTCCTACGCTAATAAAAATAGTTTCTGCTAGTGATTCTTCGATCGAAACTCTTGGTGTACGTGTTTGTTCGGCGTTAAAATCTCTTTTCTTTGGAGAACCTCGTTCAAATTTACCTAATCGTTTTGAAGGTGATCCTGTTAAAATTTTTGTAAGATATGCAGCTGTGTACATTCTAAGCGTAAAAGGAACATTTTGTTTAAAAATTTTCTTTAATTCATTTAATACTAGAGGATCTTCCTCTGCCTTAATTTTCTTAACTGCATCTTGTAAAAATTCTGCTATTGTCTCTGTGTTAATATCATCTCTTCGAAAAGCCATAACAATCTCCTTAAAATATGACTAAAAATAAAAAATATTTGAGCTGATTTTTAGTTTTTTAAATCAGCTATAAAAGCCGATCCTACAGGTTTAAATCCTGATCGTATCAGCATTGAGGAAACATGAAGCGGTATTGCATTATTTGCAAATACTATGTATTGAATGTCTTCCTCATCTTTTAATGCTTGAATACATAACGTTAATAATTCTTTTCCTAAGCCGAATCCTCGCAAATTAGGTACAACATACCAAGTAGTTAATATAACTGTTTTTTGCATGTTTTGCGGATATACAGATACTGTAATAAAACCTGCAAAGTCTCCTGCAATGGTTTCGCATATTATCGTTAGCTCTTCATCAATCGCGGTAAGGCTGTGTAAATTTTGCCATAAAGAGGCTAGTACTAACCCCGGCTCGCCTTCGCAACTTTGTTCTATTTCGTGAATAATAGCATTTGTTGCTTGTAAAATTGTGTACTCGTCTTTTTGAGCATCATAATCACGAAACGTAAAATCTTCATATACTAAATTTTCTGTTTCTTCTGGCTCGTCGCCTATCTCTTCTAACCCCCAAACCTCTCGTAATGTATTATACCACTCAAGTACAATACTTTTTAACTCATTGTGCTTGAATGTATTCCATAGTTTTTCCCCTTCAGGAAATTCTTTAAGAATCTGTTTAAACTGTTTAAACACTTTTTTTCCAGAAAAAAGTGTTTCTCTTAATTTTGCTCTTAAAAGGGGATTGCGCAAAAGTAAAATAAATCGCTCGCGCATTTTAAATCCTTGCAGCGAATCCCATGTAGGTAAATTATAATACCTATTTTCATCGCACTGTATTGTATCACTTTTTATTATACGTACTGTTAGTGCGTCTAGAATATAATTATCGGTTTGATCTTCCATTGAGAAAATAATTTCGTTTATTAACTCTTCCGATAAATTAAACTCCATTTATTTATTGCTTGGTAATTCGCTTCTTTTAGAAACAATTTTGCTTACTAAACCATAATCAAAGGCTTCATCTGCATTCATCCAATAATCTCTATCTGTATCATTTTGTACTTGCTCAACCGGTTTTCCTGTTTCATTTGCAATTAACTGATTAAGCTTAATTCTTAATTTTTCAAGTTCTTGTGCATGAATTTCTATCTCGGTTGCAACACCCTTAATTCCACTGAGTGGTTGGTGAATTAGGTAGTGGCTATTCGGAAGTGCAATACGGTACTCTTTTGGAGCTGCAAGTAATATTAAAGCTGCGGCACTTGCCACAAGACCCATACCTACCATATAAACAGGAACCTCGATAAATCGAATCATATCGAATATAGCAAATCCAGCGTCAACATCACCACCAGGTGAGTCAATAAAAATCGTGATTGGCTTTTTTGAGTCAGCTTCTAAAATAAGTAATTGTCTTACTGTTTGCTCTGCCAAATCTTTATTTACTTCTCCAGATAATATTATTTGGCGTGTTTTAATAAATTTTTCCGAAATGGTATTTGAAGTAGGCTTCTTTTTTTCGTCTTGTTCACTTTCTAAAACTCTTGAAACTTGCGGATAAAATTCTGCTTTCACTGTAACCTCTTAGTGTATATAAAAAAATTAAAATAACTATTTAAAAATAAATAAGTAATAATAGTATACTTATTTTTGAGGGTATTTGTCCACTCTTTTTTTTGATTCTTCCCAAAAAAAATCCATATCTTTTAAGTGGTCAAAGTTCATTGGTATATCATTTTCATTCATCTTACTTTCTACATAGTTAAAGCGATGGTAAAACTTTTCGTTGGTTCTGCTCAATGCTACTTCTGGTGCTATTCCTAGATGACGCGCTGCATTTACTACAGCAAAGAGTAAGTCTCCTATTTCCTCTTCTAGATGCATGTTTGTATTTGCTTTTGAAGTACTTTGATGCTGTTCTAGTGCTTCTTCTACTTCCTCTAGCTCCTCTCTAATCTTTGAAAAAACGGGTTTTGTATCATTCCAGTCAAAACCTAGCTTTGCTGCTTTTTTTTGTAGTTTTGCAGCTCTAAGTAGAGGAGGGATGCCTTTTGGTACTTCATCTAATGTATTTGTTTTAGATCTACCCTCAATATTTTTCTTAATATTTTCCCATTGATCTAATACTTGATCTGCAGTTTTTGCATTTATAGATTCACTTTGTCCTTCAGATTCAGGAAAGACATGTGGATGGCGCCTTATAAGCTTATCTGTTACATTTTTGAGAACATCATCAACAGAAAATATTTTCTCTTGTTCGTACATATATGAAATCATTGCTGTATTTAAAAATATATCCCCTAGCTCTTCTTTAACATGTTCTGCATTATCATTATTAATTGCTTCTATTGCTTCAAAGCATTCTTCTACTAAAGACTCTCTCATAGTTTGTGGTGTTTGTTTTATATCCCATGGACAACCATTAGGAGAGCGAAGTGTTTTAATTGTTTCAAAAAAATTGTCAAATGCAGTTTGAGATTCGATTGGTTTATTCATGATTACTCCATTACAGAAGCAAAAAGCTCTTCTGATAACTCACTTTGAATATAGGATGCAATAGTTCTAACGCCTCTTTTTTGCGCTTCCTCTAGCGTTTTATGGCCATCTTTATCAGAGTAGGAGAAAGAGTAAATGTTTTTGTTTTGCTGCTCATCAGTGAGCACTCCTGCAAATGTATATCTCACATAAATTATGTCATCTTCTTGTGCTGTCATTGCGCTAAACTGTATAGTGCAGTTTAAAAGATAGTTGCTGTTTCCTTGCGTAGTTATGGAAATACCTTTATTATTAAATATACTTGATAACTCATTATACGTTAAGGAGTCTATATCGCCTTTTACTTGTATTTGGAGTTGAATTTTTTTAACTTCTTCTTCTGCTACAAATTGTATAGCCTGAGATGACATAGTTTCTTCTAGTAAGAATTTATATTGCGTAGAATTGAGCAGTATTAATACGGCTAAGTACTGTTCATTCTCTTCTGCTAGGTGTAAGGCATCGCGTAGTAGAACGTATGCCTCGAACGAACCTGATTGAGATGTTGTTTTTAATTCTCCAACCCGAGAAAGAATTGTATCGACTACTCTATTGTTTGCTTTAATTGTATCGACATAATACAAAGTAGCCTCTGCTTTGTTTAAAACAGCTAGGGCATAGTATGTTTCTTTTTGATCATACCATGTTTCGCGTATAGACACACCAACGATTTTTTTTATTGAAGAGCTCGTGTTTATCTGTTTTGTAATCTGATATGCCTGGTTAAATCCTTCTGAATCCGACATGAGCTGTTGATTTGCTAGCGTGTTAATAGAAATATCTTGTTGAAGATATCTAGCCAATGCTTCAAATGCTGCATCCTCTGCAATTTTTTGTGTGGAACCGTATCCCATTCCTGTAATATATTCTGTAGTCGGATATGGTGTCTGTGTGTCTGTAATCCACTCTGGTTCGATTTGTAATTTGTTATCTGCTGTTGCACAGCCAATAAGTACAAACAAAAAAGTTAACAAAAGTAATAGTGTTCTTTTCATGTATTCTCCAATTCTACCTATCTTAGGTACGCTGATTCTATAAGGTGTAAGTTGTTTCCTTCTTGTAATTCTACAACAGGGAATATGTCTGTTTGTACTACTTTATTCTTAGCATTTTTGTACTCGATAGATACAGTGTATGTTCCTGGATTCAAAGTTATTCCCCCTACGTGGACAGAACCAGGAAAAAAATGAGCGATACGTAAATCTGCTTGCTCACTTACTTCTGTAAATATTTGAGAGCCAAAGCTTAATAAGCTAAAAATAAGGG
>CAYJNB010000183.1:0-4508 GCA_964371205.1 uncultured Treponemataceae bacterium | reverse complement strand
TAAATGACCCTGTACTGTCGGAAGTGTCGTACACTAAAAAGCATCGTATTTTCTGCTCTGTTTCAGATTGTATGTCTATCATTATTAAGAAGCATACTTTTCTTTTGTAAAAAAGTAAAGCATAGAATAGATAAACCTTGCAAACAGAAAAAGTAGGGCTTATACTACAAATAGAAAAAATGAAAAAAAGAAAAATAATGTTAGAATTAATAGGTCTCTATATTTTTCAGATACTGCTTGCTTGTCATATGAATTATTCAGATTTATATTATATTCAGCAACAAAAAGAAGAGGAAGATTCATATACACCACCTTCATCCGAAGGATTAGTTCAAGATGGAATAATGTTTCAAGTTCTAGAAGAAAGAGGAGAAATAAACGAAGTAGTTTTAAATGCTTACTTAGAAGAAAACAGAACAGTTCTAGAAAATAACAATGATATATTAATAAATTTTTATAACCAGCTAAATGAAATTCCAGTCCTAAAAGCAAATCAAGATTTGACAATAAAAAATATTGACTTACATAGGTTTATTTTTGATGATAATAGTATACAAGCTGTGTTTTCTAATAAAAATGTACCATCTATGTGGTATATCTCAAAACAATGGAAAGAAGGTAATGATGAAAAGTACTTTTCAGGCGAAAAGAACATTGTTTATGTGAGTGAAAGTGAAAACACTACTGCAGGAAGTAATATAATAACTGATGTGTCTTACTATAGATACAAATCAAAAAACCCCTTCTTTTCTGCAGACGACAGCTATAACACTGATACATACGAAAATGCTAGTGGACGTATGGAAACCTATATGGCAAGATTCGAATTTTATCGCTTTACTGGAAAAGGTGGAGGAGTAGCTGCTCTCGATAATATGCTTGTTGCGGTCGACACGTATACTGGGTTGGTGTTTTCTTTTGGTGTACCAACAGAATTTATATCTATTTTGGGGAACGACAATCCCACACGTTGGGATGCTGTAGAAACGGTGTTAGCAACAGATGGAAAAAAACACTTTTTTTATGAGTATGATCCTGCAGGATATATTGCAGATGATGGAAATTTTATGATGTATGAGTGGTATACAAATAATTTGAGCGAAGCGAATGCTTCTAACAAAAATAATTTTATACCACAATATACAGGAATTTCGCCTTACGCTTTGGACTTAAAAGTAAAAAAGCCTATAATTACAACTTCTGCAAACGAGTTACCAGAAAACAATTATTATACAGAATTAGAGATTTCTTTTGTAAATTCTCCAACAGAGGTAGAGGAATATCATGTTTATCGCATGGATGATTCAGAATCAGAAAAAAAATTAATAACAACTATTAAGGCAAATGGTGTAGAAACAGAGTATTTAGCAAAGGTACAAGATAAGGAAGCAGTAATTATCAAGTCGTTACCAAAATATATTGTAGAGGCTAAAGATAAAGATGGAAACACCATAGGAGAATCAAGTGATGCTACCGAAGGTTATAGAAATTTAAATCAAGAAGAAATAATTATTGTTGTTATGGAAGCTATCCGTAATGCTTTAGTTGATCAAAATTTGCATGCGATGCTTTTTTCCTCTAAAACAATCTTTTCAGAAAATGGAGGTTCTATAAAGCATGAGAGAAAAGGAGATATTTTCTCAAGTTTTGCACATACTTATATTGTTTCCAATTACAAAACAGACCTAGTTACATTAACTTCTGGAAGTTTTGCTTATGAGTCCGATGATATTAATAACGCTTCTATTGACACTGTAACAGGAAGTATTGAAAACAATAAAGCCTTTAATGGGGATATATTCTTTGAGTTAGACAGTAAGGTAGGTAGTTTAAGTGGAAAACTCTCTTATAAAGATATTCATATAGCTAATAACGATAAAAACAACCCGCTATGGCAAGAGGGAAACTTATCTCTTATTGTAGAATCGCAAACTAGTGTATTTGAAAATACGGGAAAAATTCCTTTTGGTTTTTATATGGAAACAGATTTTTTTACCGATACTGTAAAGAAGCCTTGATATGAGAACATATTGAAAAAAATAAGAAAATAGTGTAAAAACTAGGTAGAGGAAGGAAAATAGGAGCAAAAATGAGAAGCACAAAAAAAATAGTATTAGTTGTATTCCTTCTAAATATAGTTTGGTCGGCAGCAGCATTTGAAAAAGGATGGGTGCTTGGTTTAAGAGCTGACTTTGGTGGCTCGTTGACATTACCACGAATTTCTGAAGAAACACTAAAATACATGAATCCAAAAGCAATTGGTATGTCAGGGTTTTTAAGTGGCCTACTGATTGGAGGAGAAATAACTACTGGGTATATATTTGATAGTGCCGATTTATTTGACCTTCCTAAAAACCATCCTTTTTCAGGGCTTGGCGTTTACGGATACGTTGGAATGGGTCAAGGAAATCTATCGCAACGTATAACCGCAGCTGAAAATGGTCAAGAGTTTGATATTTTTATTGTTGTAAATTATACTCCAGTGGTAACATTTGGAGCAAAGGTAAATGCACTTTTTTTTGATAATAGATTGTCTGTAGGTCTGGGTATAGGAGGAAAAGCTATTCTAGACTACACCCCAGAGTATTTATTGTATTCAACAATGCCATCGATAGTTCCAACAGAAATTGGTACGGTTATAATCCCAGATGATATGTTAACAAAAATGAATCCTTTAGCCTTTTCTACTCGATTGGAAGTCGGGTATGCTATTCCTGTTGTATCTACTGTAGAATTTGTACTCGGTTTTTTTACACAGTTCAATTTATTTTCCCCAGGTTACTTAACGATACCTCCTTCTCTAGAAGAAATGGCTCAAAATAACCGCCCAGGAGTGTCCGACGATCCTCCTTCAGAAAAGTTAGATTTTAAACAACCCTTTGATGACTATTGGCTAAACTCTCTGGATTTTGGCGTAAATATAGGTTTTATGTTAAAATTATAAGGTTACTTGATGAAAAAAATTCCCTTTATAACATTAGCCCTTGCTGTTTTTACTCTATTATCCTGTTCACAAATGGTTGGCGGCTCAGGAATGTACTATATGCAGCAACAAAAAGATGCTGGAAAAGATGATTCAATCGGAGGCCCTACGGTAGACTGGGAAGATGATGGAGATGGAAGTACAGAGCAACCAGCACTCGAAAGTGGTCAAATTAATATGTTCTCTGCGTATCAGAAAGATGGAAAAGTTTATAATAATATATCTAAACCCGAAATAAAGGCTGCTTTAGAAGCAAAGTTGGGAAAGTCATTTTTATACAACACAAGTGAATATGAAAACTGGAAGTTGATGGCAAAATTTTCAGCTGCAAATGTTCCAGAAATGTGGTATTCAGGAACAGTAAGCTGGTCAGGTTCAGTAGATAGTTGGCAAAACTACAAAGGGTCAAACTCTTCTGCCGGACCAAACAGTATTACAGATATGAACTACCTTCGAGCGGTAGGCTATAACCCCTTTTTTGCAATAGATAGTTCATATAATACGGCAGAATATGCTGTATACGAAGAAGCCACAGATACAAAAAAGACCGAAACTATAATGAAGCGCTTTCATTTTTATCGTTTTACCGGTAAGGGTGGTGGTGTTGCAGCTCTGGATAATTATCTTGTTGCGGTAGATACATATACTAAGTTGGTATTCTCTTTTGCAAAACCAACCAAATGGGGAACTCTTTTAGGAAATGCAGTACCTCTAGAATGGGGACCGGTCGATCTTGTTTCTACCGGACCGGGGGGAGCTAAGTATAAATTTTACGAATATGATCCAGCGGGTTATGTTACCGAAGATGGAACCTTTGTTATGACAGATGATTATAAAAATAACTTGGCTTCCGGTAATTATGATCCGGTATTCACCGGAAAATCACCTTATTTAGGTATTCTAGATACAGAAAACGGTGTTTCTGGTGGTGGTGGAGAAACAGGATACAAGGTTTCTGGTACGCTAACAGTAAAGGCTAAATATATTAAAAATGTTTCAATGACAGATGCTTGGGGCGACCATGGAAATGCAGATGGAACAGACAAACCTGAATTTATTTATTCTGTTCGCTCACGTGCCTATGCCGGTTTCGAGCCCGGGGACTGGAATGTTATGTCTGCATATAAGCCTGATGAAACAGATATAATGCCTATGAGTGCAACTACAATTCAAAAAGGAACAAGTCTCCAGCTAGGGGGTGGAAAACAATATGTTTTTGAAGATGTTACAGAAGGTTTAACTCTTGAGTTAGATAGTCGTATTATAGAAATAGATATTAGTGGAAATGATGCAATAACAGAATTCGAAGAACCAATAATATTTTTGAGTTATGATAGATACGGACAAGTGTGGACACCCATTACAGATAATGGAACTTTTTTAATAGGTCCTTCATCGTATGATAAAAACTTTGAAGTAGGTATAGGTGAGACAAAAGACTTTATTGTTACTTTGGAAGTTCCAAACAACCAAAAAATCGAATTGTGTTACGAGGTTTCTTGGCAGTCTTCAAATGCCTCTGAAG
>CAYJNB010000182.1:0-4585 GCA_964371205.1 uncultured Treponemataceae bacterium | reverse complement strand
ATTGTTATGAGATTAATCACTTCATCTGCTTTTGCTTGATCTATTTTTCCTTTCTCAATTAATCTAGGTAAAACTTTTTTTATACCATCAAGCCCTTTTTGAGCAAATTCCATTGTCATATCCATGAGGACAACTTCGTACCCCGCGAAAGCAAATGATTGAGCTATGCCGCTTCCCATTTGCCCTGCTCCAACAACCATAATTTTTTTCATTTATACCCTCTTTTATTAAGCATTATATTTTTTGAAAATTGCAGAGATACCTTGACCACCACCAATACACATAGATATCAGTCCTGTTTTTGCATCACTACGCATCATTTCGTACATCATTTTAACAGCTAGAATACAGCCTGTTGCGCCAACTGGATGACCAAGACCAACTGCACCACCGTTAACATTTACCTTATTAATATCCGCTTTTAAATCATCAATAACTGCAATACTTTGAGAAGCAAAGGCTTCATTTAACTCAACGAGATCAATTTCATCCATTGTCATATCAAGTTTTTTTAGAAGCTTTTTAGTAGAAAGAGCTGGAGCAAAACCCATTAATTCTGCTTCGTTACCAGCTACAGCATATCCAACCATTTCTAAAATTGGTGTAACACCGAGCTCCTTTGCTTTTTCTTCTGTCATCATAACAACAGCAGCAGCTCCATCGTTAATTCCAGATGAGTTTGCAGCAGTAACAGTTCCACCTTCTCTAAATGCTGGACGAAGTTTTGCAAGACTTTCCATTGAGAGCCCACGACGAGGATGCTCGTCTGTATCAATAGTTTTTATATCTTTTTTTACCTTAACTTCTACTGGAATAATTTCGTCTTTAAATTTACCCCCGTCAATTGCGGCTATTGCTTTATTTTGACTATTCAATGCAAACTCATCTTGAGCTTCACGAGAAATACTATACTTTTCAGCCACATTTTCTGCTGTTGTACCATTGTGGTATGGTCCTAAAGGCCATGTAAGAATAGTTAAAAGACCATCTTCTAGGTTTTGATTCCCCATTCTGAAGCCTTCTCGAGCATTCTTTACGTAGAATGGTAACTGAGACATGTTTTCTGTACCACAGGCTACAACTACATCTGCATTACCTGTTTGTAATTCGAGCATTCCGTCAACAAGAGCTTGTAGCCCACTTCCGCATTGACGATTAACACTATATGCAGTTGTTTCGATAGGAAGCCCAGCCTTTAACATAACCGCTCTTCCTAAAAATCCACTTTCTGCAATTTGTCCCACATTACCAACAATTACTTCATCAACAACACTGGGATCAATCCCAGCACGCTTTACAGCTTCTTTTACAACAATTCCGCCTAAATCAATTTGACTTATTGTGCTTAAGCCACCCATAAAACCGCCAATAGCAGTTCGAGCTCCACTTACTAAAACAATCTTCTTATTCATATATTTCCTCTCAAATTAGTTTATAAAATCATACCACCGCTAACATCGATGATTTGCCCATTAATATATGCTGCTTCGTCTGAGGCAAGAAATGCAATCATATTACCAACATCAACCGGTTTACCTGCATACCCAGCTGGAATTTTACTAATCATGATATCCCAGTATTTTTCTGGAATTGCTTTTGTCATATCGGTTTCAATAAAGCCAGGACAGATAACATTACAAGTTACACCTTTTGAAGCAAGTTCGCGTGCAGCTGTTTTTGATAAACCAACAACACCAGCCTTAGAAGCTGCATAGTTTGCTTGCCCAATATTTCCCATCCAACTCATTGAAGAAATATTTATGATTCTACCGCTACCCTGCTCTCTCATTCGTTTAGCAGCTTCACGAGTCATATAAAAAGTTCCAGTTAGATTAACTGCAAGAACTAAATCCCAGTCTTCATCAGTTGTTTTGTGTAACATCGAGTCGCGGTTAATTCCTGCATTGTTCACAACAATATCTACTTTTGAGTAAGCTTCAATTGTTTTTTCATATATATTGGCAACATCAGCTAGCTTTGAAACATTCGCAACAACTGCAGTAGCCTTTCCTCCTGCCGCAATTATTTCATTAGCACAATTTTGTGCATCTTCTGTGTTGAGATCTGCTACCACAACACTTGCACCTTCAGCAGCTAATTTTAATGCAATACCCTTTCCAAGACCGCGACCAGAACCAGTAACTATAGCTACCTTATTTTCTAAACGTTTCATATGTATGACTCCTTATTTTTTTGAAAAAATATATTCTTTTAATCCAAATGCATCGTCGTTAAACAATTGTGCATCCATAATTTTTACATTGTCTGCAATAATTGGTGTAAAATCCATTAAGTCAAGAACGTCTTTTTTCATGTCTATTCCAGGTGCAACTTCTATAAGTTTTACACCCTCTTTTACCAATTCAAAAACTGCACGCTCGGTAACAAATACAACCTTTTGTCCTTTCTTTCGGGCTATTTCTCCATTGAAAGAAACTTGAGCAACTTTAGAAACCATTTTTCTAATTTTGCCTTCTTTAATAATTTGTAACTTATTATCTTTGAATGAATATTCTGCCCCTGAAGCTGTAAAAGTTGAGCAAAACACAACTTTTTTTGCATTTTGTGTAATATCAATAAATCCGCCTGCTCCAGTACAGCGCACACCCATTTTGGTTGCGTTTACATTACCCTCACCGTCAAGTTCCCCTGCTCCCATAAAGGTAACATCTACACCTGCTCCGTTGTAATAATCCATTTGTTCATGGTGTCCAATCATTGCATATAGATTTTTACCTATACCAAAGTCAATACCTCCGGCCTGAACACCACCATAAATACCAGACTCAACAGTAATCATTATGTCATCGCTAACATTTTCTTCGTTGCAAATTTTCCCAACAACATCGTTTGGAATTCCTGTCCCAAGATTAATTACAGCTCCAGGATACACTTCCATGGTAGCTCTTCTACCAATGAATTTTCGTTCATTTAATACTAGATTGTCCATTGCAGATTGAGGTGAACGTATTTTCCCACAATATGCAGGATCATAATACCAAGAAGATGTTTGACGGTGATCTTCTAGTGGGTTTTCACAAACAACAACATGATCAATAAATACACCAGGTACCGTTACATCTTTTGGATTTATTGTACCTGTCTGTGTAACATATTTTACTTGTGCAATTACTTTTCCACCAAAACGTTTAGCAGCTAAAACAGCTGGCAGAACTTCAAGTTTCATTGCCTCTTCATCTGTTGTTAAGTTACCCATTTCATCACAGGTTGTTCCGCGTATAAGGCAATAGTCAATGGGAATTGAGTTATAAAGCATGTACTCTTCGCCTTTAACATCAATAACATCAACAATATCTTCAAGATCTTTTGTGCGATCATTCATCTTTCCACCTTCAACACGAGGATCAATAAATGTACCTAACCCGACTTTTGACATTTTTCCAGGAAGCCCACATGCCATACTGCGATACAGGTGGGCTATTTGACCTTGAGGTAAACAATATGCTTCCACCTTATTATTTGCAATCATATCCATCCAACGTGGTTGTAGCCCCCAGTGTGCTCCGATAATTCTTTTTACACAACCCTCATGTGCCAAATGCTGAATACCATCTTTTCTGTCACTTTGCCCGCATGAGTGTAAGAGAGTTAAGTCCCGTGGTTCATTGGTTTCAACAAACCTCTTCTCTATAGCTTTTAAAATTGATTCGCATGCGCTCACTAATGTCATCCCTACGGGACAAATTGTTTTTCCATTTTCAATCATTTTAGCTACTTCTTCAGCAGTCGTAAAATTTGCCTTTATCATTTTTTCCCCTTTACCTATTTTCTATCGAAAGTTTTTCAACCATACTTCGAATTGTTTTTTTATCTATTTTTCCATTTTCTGTTTTAAGAATTTCTTCAACAAAAATAATATGTACTGGCACTTCATACCGAGCAAGCTTTCTACTCAGTATCTCTTTAATTTCTGCTTCTGATAAATTAAAACTATCAACTACTTTTATCAGTGCAACAGGTATTTCTCCGTATTTTTTATCAGACTTGGCAACAAGAGCTGACTCTAAAATCCCATCAATTCCTTGCAAGCAATTTTCAACATCAAAACTGCAAATTTTTTCTCCGCCTTTGTTTATTAAGTCTTTTTTTCTATCAGCAACAAACAAGAATCCTTTTTCATTAATAAAACCTATATCACCAGTCTTAAGCCATCCATCTGCATCAATCGTATCCACTTCTTGTGCATAATAATGTTCTAAAACATTAGTACCTTTAATTGCAATTTCACCAAGAAAATTAGCTCTTACTTCTTTATTGTTATCATCAACAATCTTGATACTCATCCCCGGAATCGGGATTCCCGACGATCCAATAAATTCACTTGTTTCTGCATTACTTGGAAAAATTGTTCCAGGACTTGAGGATTCAGTTAGACCATAAACTGTTCGAAAAGCCATATTTGGAAAAAGCTTACTAAGCTTATGAATATTCTCTGGGGACATATTACTACTTCCACACACAAGTGTTTTAACTGTGTACATTGGATCTATATATCCAATATTCTTAATTAAAATAGCAAAAAGAGTTGGAGATGCATGAATAAAACTAATTTTTTCATCTTTAA
>CAYJNB010000181.1:0-4613 GCA_964371205.1 uncultured Treponemataceae bacterium | reverse complement strand
CCTCTTACACAGCACTCGTACATTCAAAACTAATCGACCTAAAAAAACTATCGAGCCTTATGTCCGCAAAACCCGCATCCCTGCTCGGTCTTAGTCAAAAAGGCCGCCTTGAAACAGGCTTTGACGCTGACCTTGTACTGGTAGACCCAACTATCGCTTGGACAGTCGACAGCTCAGCCTTTCACACAAAAGGAAGCGTTTGCCCCTTCGAAGGTAAAACACTGCACGGCAAAGTTTTGCACACGTGGTTCGGCGGAAAGAGAGTATACTAAAAGAAAATCAAACTTTTTGCGAAACATTATGCTATGATTGTTTCTTTAGTATAGCAGAGAGCCACATACTCGCGTAATTGGTAAAATAAACTGTTGCAAAAAAAGGCGTACTCTAAAAGCCCTAGCGGATTACTTTTAAACTACGCCTATTTTATTATAATAGTTTATACTCTCTACTAGAGTATAAACTATGTGTATTAATGTTTGTTCAAATTATTTTAAAACATACTTAGAGCACTTATGCAGTCTTAGGTTCTTTTTTAGCACCATTCATTTTTACATCAAAATAATCTGCTTCAGTGTTTTTTCCTGCTTGGTTTAAAGCTGCAATGCATTGATTAAGTTTATCTTTAATAATTGACTTTGATTTACCATAGAAAGCGTGCCCACCTAAACCTTTTGGTAGGCCTACATAGAAACTGTATAAAAATTCAGCCTTATCTAGAAGCTCTTCCGGTGTTCCATTAGTTTGAACATCTGCAAAAACAGTTAAAAAGCTAGCTGTCTGTTGTTTGTCTTGCTCTTTTTCTTGTTTTAATAAAGCGGCATCTTCTTTTTGTAATTGAAGCCTCTTTGCATCTTCACCTTTAGGCGCTCCTATATTACTGAACTTGTTTGTTAAATTTGCAGACATATCGTTCATGCCTTGTCGACTGGTTAGAGCATCCATGCTGTTACGTAAATCTTTTAAACCCATTATTTTGCCTCCTTTCTTTTTATACCAATTTTTTCTTCAAAAAAGATTGAATCATCATCACAACCCATAGATTTTAGCCTCATAATTCCATACTCAATATGTGTTTTAAGAATCTTTATTTGACGTTTTTCGTTGCCTGGTTTAAAAAAGCTTTTAATAGCTTCAAACCCACTTGGCTTTAATACAGAAATTTTATTTAGTGCTTCATTCATGCTTGCTACAAGTTCTTCTTTTGTATGACCTAAACTCATATTCGCAATATTTATACAATTGGTTTCGTTATTCCAGAAAGCTTCTCTTTTTTTATTTCTTGCATTTTGTTTCAATAGCAACTCAACTTGTAAGTTTTCGGTTGCTTGCTTATCATCTGCAATTCTTTGTTCTTTATCTGCTTGTTTTTGCTCTGCTTTAGCTTCTTTAGTAAGTCCATGTTCTTCTTCATAATCACGCTTGCATTTTACAGAACAAAAATACTTTTTTCCCTTACCAAAAAGAGACTTTGCATCGTTAACTGCGTCCATCCCTAATCCAATCCCAGTCGCTTCTCCCAAAAATCGAAGCGACGCTTGACCATCTGTTAGATCCTCAATAAAACTAACACCACACCAATGACATTTTCTTCTTTCACCTGATGGCATATACTCATCCTTTACGTTTAAAGTCCGCACGACTATTATTTTTACACTCAATGAGCGATTACTTACTCTATAGATATGTAAAATACAGGTAAAAATACCTATATACTACCATGTTATTACCTATATATAGGTATTGTCAAGTGCATAAATTGCCAAAAAAAGGTATTTTATAGTTACATGATTTTTTGAGTAAGAGAATGAATAACTTTAGAAAGAACTTGCGGGATGAATTAACATACCAAGCACTTACCGTAAAAGATTTATCTGAAAAAACGGGTATTCCTAAATCCTCTTTAGATGGCTATCTTGCGCATAAACCGACTATGCCAACTATAGAAGTAGCTGTAAAAATCGCACGCGCACTACACTGCAGCATAGAGTATCTTATGCGCGATAATGAAGAGTTCGCTCAGAAATTTACCTTGCGTCAACAAGAAATTCAAAAATTAAATCAGTCTCTGAGCATATTGCCAAACGATAAATTTTATCTTGCGCGAACACTTATTCATTCTCTTACGCACTACGAGAACAAAAATAACTAATAGTTCCTAACATACATAATATAAGACAAGTTTTTAAAAAGTTAAAAAAACGGTAAAAAAAGCAGACGCGCTAAGGATCGGAAGCAGTACACCACAGCGTAGCGAGGAGTACTGCAGAGAGCCTGACCCACCGAAGGTGGGGAGCGCCCAAATATAAAGGCACAAAAAAACGACCCTTCTAAAGAGCCTAGGTACACTACGGCACAAAACTCATCCACCTGTCGTTGCTTTCTTCCGAACCTGGCGAAGTTCAGTGGCGAATTTTTGCATAGGACCTAGACTCATTACAAGAGTCGTTATATGATGTATACTATCAAATATTTAGTGTTTCAGCAAGTGGTAGTAAGGGATAAAATAGATGAAAAGCAATACAGTTGAAAAAATTTTAGATATAGTTAGTAAAAAGGCTCCGACTTTACGTACGCTTACCCAGGCAGATAGTATGCGAAAAATGGTGTTTTTGCTAAGTGACGATATGAACGACGTGCTTTCTTGTTTGGAGCAGCAATTATTTATTATGCGCGGGCTGGATTCTGTGTCTGTCGAGGAACAAAAACGGATTGCTCATGAGACGATTATGGTGTGGGCGCCAATTGCTTCGAGGCTTGGTGTTTCTGCGGTAAAGGATGAACTTGAGGATTTGAGCCTAAAGTATAGTAACCCTGATGTGTACGAGCATATAAAACAGATTGTTTCGCTCAAAAAAGAAGAGCGGTTTGAATATTTAGAGAAGGCAAAAAAAGCTATTTATAAGGCTGCAGAAAAAAGCGGTTTTTCGGTAACAGTCAAGTCTCGAGCTAAACACTTTTGGTCAATTTACCAAAAAATGAAAAAGCGAAATAAGAGCGCGGATGAATTGTATGACTTGATGGCTTTGCGTATTCTTTGTGATTCAGTCGATGAATGCTATCGCATTATTGGTTTAGTTCATAGCTTATGGAAGCCTATTACAAAGAAGTTTAAGGACTATATTGCCTCTCCTAAATCAAATGGGTACCAGAGTTTGCATACAGCGGTCATGTATGAAGATGTTCCGCTCGAAATTCAGATTCGCACCTTTTCTATGCACGAAGTTGCAGAGCACGGTATGGCTAGCCACTGGCAGTACAAGCAACGTTCTGCCTCGGCTGACGAGACGGCTATTACGGGAAAGATGGTCTTTTTTGAAAAGACGAGTGATAGTAAGCAGTTTATTGAGGATGTAAAGAAAGATTTACTGTCGGACAAGATTTTAGTTTTTACACCAGAGCAAGATATTATTCAGCTTGCACGTGGTTCCACAGCACTTGATTTTGCATATAGTATTCACTCAACAATTGGAGAAAAAACGGTTGGAGCTAAGGCAGACGGACATATTATTCAGTTGTCAACTCCGCTTAAAAGCACACAAACGATAGAGATTTTAACTTCGGCTTCGGCTCATCCTACACGTGGGCAACTTGAATTTGCAAAAACAGCGCGAGCACGCTCAAAGATTCGGCACTGGCTTGTTATAAACGATGAGTCGTTCAAAGATAGTAAATCTGAGCTTTCTTTGATTACAGCGTTTCCTGGTCAAGAAGAAAAACTTGAAGAGAAGCGCCTTGCTGTAGAAGAACTCAGAAAAAAACGACAGGAAACACGCAAAAAAGAGAACGAAGAGGCTCATTTATTCAGTATTGAAATTGAAGGAAGCGCAAACTACATTATTTCTGCGGCAAAATGTTGTGCTCCTGTACGTGGAGATAAGATTGTTGGATATATTTCGCGTGGGAGAGGTATTATTATTCACAAAGAAAACTGCCCTAACCTTACTCACATAGAAGGAATTGAAAAGCGCACTGTTAATGTAGTTTGGGATAAAAAAGAAGACTAAGAGAGAAACTACGCTTCAGTTATTTGAACAAAAAAGGTACGATTTCGCGGTCCGTCAAACTCGCAAAAATAAATGCTTTGCCAGCGCCCCAGAACGAGTTGCCCTTCATGTACAATTATTTGTTCACTCACTCCGACAGTTGAACTTTTTAGGTGTGCAGGAGAATTACCTTCAAAATGTCTAAATTCACTTCTTTGCGGAAAAGCCTTGTCTAAGCCGTAGAGCATATCGGTTACTACATCAGGATCGGCATTTTCGTTTATGGTGATTGCGCCAGTGGTGTGCGGACAAAAAACTAATACCGAGCCATCTAGTATATCGGCTTCGTTTACCGCTGCTTGTACATAGTCAGTTATATCAATAAATCCCTCGTTGGGAGTTGAAAGCGAATATTGTTTTAGCATGCATTTACTTCCTTCCCTTGAGTATAGGTTGAAAACTCGAAAAAAACAAGATACACTAGCATTTGAACATATATCTACGGAGACATAGAATGAAAATAATTGGTTTAATTGGTGGCATGAGCTGGGAAAGCACTGCTACATATTACAAACTTATTAATGAAAAAACTAAAGAGATTTTGGGCGGTTTGCACTCTGCAAAAATTCT
>CAYJNB010000180.1:0-4639 GCA_964371205.1 uncultured Treponemataceae bacterium | reverse complement strand
CTAGCGGTTATATTTCTCAACGCTCTCATTACTGCATCTGGGGACAATGCCCAGACTGTTCTGAATAAATCGTATCTCTACAGCTAAAATTGCAAATATAAAATAAAATTATTGTAATATTTCTTAATTTCTTATGTTTTTCTTTCGATAATCTAAAGAGAGCCCAAAATATTTTAAAACCATTTGAAGCTTTTTTACGATAAATAATTTAGAAAAATACAAACTTTATTCGAGGAGAATATATGTTAAAAAGAGTTATGATAAGCTGTATTTTTATTTGTGCAGTTTTTATTATTTCGTGTAGTTCAGCACCCACAGAGACACCAACTACCGAACAAGAGCTTACTGTCCATCAGATGATTTTAAACGGACAAACTGCAAACAGTAAAGATTTATTTCAATCTCGCGTAGATGTAAATTTACAAGATGAAAATGGAAATACTCCTTTACATATTGCAGCTCAAGTAAATAATAGCGATATGGCTGTATTTTTGCTCACCCAAGGGGCTCTTACAGAGATTCAAAACAACGCAGGTGATACACCTCTTTTTACTGCTATTAGAAACAATTCTTATGAAACAGCCCGCGATTTAGTTCAAATGGATGCAAATATTTTTGCACGGGATGTACTTGCAAAAACAGCGTTTGAAGCTGCAATTCAGAATGCAGATTTCTTTGATGCCATAATTACACCAAAAACAGGTTTATTGCATGATGAAAATGGAAATACTATTACACATTATGCAACACTTGCAGAAAACACTGCCGCAATTGAGTTTATTATAAACAAAAAACTACCTGTGTCAGATAAGAATAACGCTGGAGAAATGCCATTAGATACTGCTTTTAAGAAAAATAACAGTATTACTTCAATACATATTGCAGCACTCCTAATTCAAGGGAATGCTACACCTACGTATGGCGAATTTGATTATTTTGAGCGTGCAATAAAAACACGTAACACTAACCTCAGATTTTCTGATGGGCAAACACCCTTACAAGCTGCTGCAATAAGAAATCATCCTGCAGTTATTACGTATTTATTAAACAATGGAGCTTCGATAAATACAAAAGATGTTTCTGGAGCAACAGCCCTGCACTATGCAGTCCGAAACAGTAACACACAAATTGTGCAAGAATTGCTTATTGCTGGTGCAGATACGAATTCACCAGATAGCTCAAGCAAGACACCCTTACTCAGAATTATTTCGACAGAAAACCGTGTTGCATTGTATAACTTATTATTAACATATGGAGCAAATCCAAATGCTAAAGATATTTATGGAGATACAGCCCTACATGTTGCCACTATGCTTAATGCAGAGGTAGAAGTTCTACAAATGCTCATAAATGCTGGAGCAGATGTTAACGAACGTAACAAGAAGGGTTCTAGCCCAATTGCAGTTGCTATAGAAACAAAGAACTCTCAGCATACTGCCTTTTATGCACGTACAGGAGCAGATATACACTCGGAGAATTTGGATAGCTTAACACCGCTAATGAGAGCCTTAAAAGCTGAACAAGAACTCTTTAGAGCTTGTATTACACCACAAAATATTAGTACTCGCGATTCTTATGGTAATACAGTATTACATGTAGCAGTAAAAGAACGAGCTGCAACACCGTATATTGAATATTTACTTGAGAGCGGAGCAGATATTAATACACAAAATAAGGTGGGTGATTCTCCACTCTACATAGCAGTCGATAAAAACTTTAAAGATATTGGAGAGTTACTTCTTGCTCAAAACGCGGATGTCTTTGCAACAAACGCAAAAAACTTTTCTCCTTTGCATATTGCACTTCAGCGTGGTGGAGCTACTCGCGAATGGGTAATAGTTTCTTCAGTAATTGAGGCAACCGATAGCACAGGAAACACGCCTCTCCATTATGCTGCCTTATGGCAATTTAATGAATCAATTAATTATCTTTTGCAAAAGGGAGCTCATATTAATGAGCGTAATGCAAATGGAGAAACAGCTTTGTTTACTGCAGTACAAGCAGAAAGTCCTACTACGATTGCAATACTAATTAACAGTGGAATCGACAGCGAAATTAGAGACTTTTTGGGTAACACAGCCTTGCATGCAAGTGCACGCTGGGGGTCTGAAAAAGCAGCTGTAGCACTTATTCAAAATGGAGCAAACATCAATGCTCAAAATGTTGCAGGAAAAACACCACTAGCAGAAGCATTACGCATCGGAGCACTCGACATGGCTCTCTTGTATTTGGATAATGGAGCTAACTGTAATATTCCTGATTCACTTGGAAAAACTGCATTGATTGATGCTATTCAAGTAAAAAATCTAAATGGGGTGCAGCTCTTATTAGAATACAATGCACTTACAACCGTACAAGATATGTATGGAAGAAATGCGTATCATGAGGCAGTATTAAGTGGCGAAATAGCACTAATCAACCTTATTGCATCTACCGGAGCAAATCCTTTTGCACGAGACTTTTTTGGCGAAACACCTTTTTCTCTTTCGTTAAATGCAAGTCCAGAAATTATTCAGGCAGTTTTAGGAATGCAAAAAGATATTATGGACTCTGATGGAAACACTCCTATCCATATAGCTGTTGCCAAAAAAGCCCCTAATGCTACCCTCTCGCTGCTCATAGATCTTGGTTATCCACTCGATACACGCAATAGTGCAGGATTAACTCCACTGTTGAGTGCTCTAGAACTTGGTGAGTACGAGGCAGCTCTTAGCTTATTAAATGCAGGAGCAGATCCATATATAGCAGATCAAAATGGCAATAACCCTGTATCGCTTCTCCTCTTAGCAAAAAAAGAGAACTCAGTTGATTTTGTTCGTGCGATCGGAACAAAAACCGATATTAGTGGTGATGGAATCTTACACTATGCAGCACGTATAGCAGATGTAGAAAGTGTAGAGTTATTACTCTCTCTTGGGCTAGATAAATATATACTAAATATTTCGGGCGAAACACCGTACGATATTGCAAACCGTTGGCAACGTCCAGAGATTGCAAGACTATTACAATAGCAAATAAAAACTCCCTTTGAATATATCAGAGGGAGTTTTTTTATGCATTAATTGTTATTACATTTCTTTAGATCGAGCAAGTTCTAACATCTGCACAAACGCGCTGTTTTCTTTTTTTAACTCACGAGAGCCACGTGTTATTTTACATAAGCTCATTTTAAACATTTTCGCTATTTCGCGCTGAGGGGTTCCCTTTTCTATTTCTTGAACTAAAAGCCACCTCTTTGCAATATCTAGCCGTTCTGCAGGAGTAAATAAACAATCAAAAAAATCTTGCAGCATTGCAGTATCTTTCGATTTTAGAATTGTTGTACATAGTTCAGATATAACTGCTTCTGTATCAATATCAATTGCATGTATAGTTTTTGTATTAGCCATATAATAAGTATACTTGCAAATTCAAAAAAAAAAAAGTATATTTGTACAATGAATTTACAAGAAACATGGGAAGACCAAAAATATAACGAAGTTTTAGACGATGAATATCGTCTATTAGAACGCCGACGAGCACATGATTCAAATTGCACAGTTGAAGATATTGAAGGACAATTAAAAGCTCTTTATATTAGAGAAGGTCAGAATGTAGATGGTAGGGGTCAACTCGGCGACATAGTAATGAGTGCTACTATTGCCGCCTACGAGGCCTTTATCGACAATTGGAAGAAAGAAATAGCTGAGAAAAATTAGCAGCAACAATCTGACAAAGCTTCTCAGAAGATATTCCGAGCTTCTTTGCACAAAACTCATATATATGTTGCACAAGTATAGGCGTATTTGTTTGCCCTCGTACAGGCACAGGCGCTAGGTACGGTGCATCTGTTTCTAACAGCAACCTATCGAGCGGAATATAACTCAAAACTTCTGGTAGTTCACTTTTCTTAAAGGTAACTTGACCTGCAAGAGAAATATATAAACCTGCATCTAAAAATGCTTTTGCCTCTTTTACACCGTACGAATAACAATGGACAACCCCATTAGAACAACTTACATTTTTTATACAAGAGAGTGTTTGTTCAAATCCATCTCTCGAGTGAATAATAACTGGAAGATTGCGCTTTTGAGCCTCAAGCATTTGCATTTCGAACATTTCTTCTTCTGGTTTATGTAGACTAGTATCTTTATTCCAGTAACGATCTATACCAAACTCGCCAAGTGCGCAAAGCGGTAATTTTGCAGACAAAGCCTTGTCTACATGTTCTAAAAGTATAGCAAGCTCTTCGAAGCGATTTTTGATCGCCTCTGGACCAGGCCAAATACCAGCAGAAAAATGCAAAAATTCTGCAGTACCGCAAGCTTTTTTTGCCCTTTCTAAGAGAGGCAATCTTTTTTCTAGATCAGAGCTATCTGTTCCAATATCTAAAACATACGGAACCCTTTCTTTTTTTAATGCTAAAAAAAGATCATCTAACGAGACATCTCGTTTTTCGATTGTTAATAAATGACAATGTGAATCTGTATACATTTTCCTATCTTGACCAAATTAATATTTTATAGTATTATATCAAAGTCGCCGGGATGGTGGAATAGGTAGACACAAAGGACTTAAAATCCTTCGGGCGAAATCCCGTGCCAGTTCGATTCTGGTTCCCGGCAGCAAACACAGTAACTTCGGTTACTGTGTTTTTTTT
>CAYJNB010000179.1:0-4661 GCA_964371205.1 uncultured Treponemataceae bacterium | reverse complement strand
ACTATACTTCTATTGCGTAAATTGCACAATAGGTATAGTATAGCTATTATGGAAAAAAATATTATTCGATTTGGTATTGATGTTGGCTCAACAACCGTAAAAGTTGTTGCCCTCAATACGGATAACACTATATTATACTCAGACTATGAAAGGCATCGTGCCGACATTCGTAGCACTATTATTTCGGTAGTTGCTAAGGCTCTCGATACAATTGACTCTGTATGTTCAGATGGCATAAATCAAACTATATCTATTAAAGTAACAGGTTCAGGTGGACTTGCCGTTTCTCACTGGCTCGATATTCCCTTTATTCAAGAGGTTGTAGCCTCTACTAATGCTGTACGCAGAACTATTTCGCAAACTGATGTTGTTATAGAACTTGGTGGAGAAGATGCAAAAATAACCTACTTTGATGGCAGCAGCATTGAACAACGTATGAACGGTACTTGTGCTGGTGGTACAGGTGCTTTTATAGATCAAATGGCAGCTCTTTTAGAAACAGATGCCCCAGGCTTAAATGAACTTGCTAGAAATGCAACAACTATTTATCCTATTGCCGCTCGCTGTGGTGTTTTTGCAAAAACAGACGTACAACCTCTTATTAACGAGGGTGCTCGCCGCGAGGATATTGCTGCAAGTATTTTTCAGGCGGTAGTAAGTCAAACTATTTCGGGGCTTGCTTGTGGTAAGCCTATTCGCGGTAATGTTGCCTTTTTGGGTGGACCGCTTCACTTCTTAGATCAATTACGCGAGCGTTTTATTCAAACGCTGGACTTAAAAGGCGATGCAATTATTGTTCCAGAAAACTCTCAATTATTCGTTGCGCTCGGTTCCGCCTTTGACGCCGAAGAAAACGAAGAAGATACCTATGTAACTTCTGCACACTTGCGCGAATCGCTTAAAAAGTTGGTTGGTGCAGAAATGCAAGAAGTACAGCGCCTCGAGCCCCTCTTTAATAATCAATCTGAACTCGACGAGTTTCACGCTCGCCATGGTGCAGAAAAAGCAGAAACTGCAGATTTGGCAAGTGCTGTTGGACCCGTTTTTCTTGGATTCGATGCGGGCTCTACTACTACTAAGGCAGCTCTCATCGATAAAGACGGAAAACTCTTATGGCGTTTTTACGATGTTAACGCAGGTAACCCTGTTGACCTCGCCGTACGTGTTTTAAAAGACTTATATAAAATTCTTCCAAAGACAGCCCATATAGCCTATGCTGTTTCAACCGGCTATGGCGAGGCCTTGTTCCAGGCTGCTCTCGGTGTAGACTCAGGAGAGGTAGAAACTATTTCTCACTTCCGTGCAGCAGATTACTTTGTACCTGGTGTAGAATTTTTGCTCGACATTGGTGGCCAAGACATGAAATGTCTTCGCATGAAAGATGGCGTAATTACTTCTATTCAATTGAACGAGGCATGTTCATCAGGTTGTGGTAGCTTTCTCGATAACTTTGCGCGCTCTCTTGGTATGGATATTCGCACATTTAGTCAAAAGGCTCTCTTAGCAGAAAAGCCTGTCGACTTGGGTAGCCGCTGTACTGTTTTTATGAACAGTCGTGTTAAGCAAAGCCAAAAAGAGGGTGCAACAGTTGCAGATATTTCTGCAGGTCTTTCTTATTCGGTTGTAAAGAACGCATTATTTAAAGTAATTAAATTACGTCAAGCATCAGAAATTGGCGAAAAAGTAGTAGTGCAGGGTGGTACCTTTAATAACGATGCAGTATTGCGCGCATTCGAAAAAGTTTCTGGTGTAGAGGTATTCCGCCCAGACGTTGCAGGACTTATGGGTGCGTTCGGGGCAGCATTAATTGCGCTCGATCGTTGGACAGATACAACTTTACCAAAACGTGTTTTAAAAGAAGACGGCACAGAAGAAATGATTGAGCCGACTCCGTATAAGTCTCGTTTGTCGACTATTGAACAACTAAACAACTTTAAAGTAAGTCTTGATTTACGTCGCTGTTCAAAATGTTCAAACAATTGTTTACTAACAATTAACACCTTTACTAACGATAGCTCTAACAACGATGAGCGCCACTTTATAACTGGTAATAGGTGCGAAAAAGGTGCAATCCTAGACGATGTTAAAGATAAGCGTATTTTTGATGCAAGCAATGCTGGCGAAAAAGAAGATGGCCCAATGCCAAACTTATACGCATGGAAGTATAATCGCTTGTTTAGACACTACAAAGCACTTTCTTTAGACAATGCACCTCGAGGCGAAGTGGGTATTCCACGTGTTCTAAATGTATACGAAAACTATCCACTTTGGTTTACCTTTTTTAACGAGCTTGGCTTTAGAGTAAAACTTTCTCCACGTTCAACTCGATCAGTGTATGAACTTGGATTGGAAACAATTCCTTCAGAGTCAGTTTGTTATCCGGGTAAAATTGCCCACGGTCATATAGAGTCTTTACTTAAAGATGGCGTAAAGTTTATTTTTTATCCTTGTGCTCCATACGAAGTAAAAGAGGATTCAACCGCAGGAAATCAATACAACTGTCCAATTGTTACTAGCTATCCCGAAGTATTGCGCAACAATGTTGATGCACTGCGTCGTAATGCAAATGTAACATTTATGAATCCCTTCTTGCCGATTGATCATAAAAATCGTTTAGCCGAGCGTTTGTTCGAAGAGCTTGGAGAAAAATTTAATTTAACTCAAGCAGAGATTAAGCATGCTGTTAGTGTAGCTTGGAAAGAGCAAGAGAAATTTAAAAAAGAAGTACAACAGCAAGGTGAAGAAGCTGTTACCGATATTATTCGCCGTGGCGGCAGTGGCATTGTGCTTGCTGGTCGTCCATACCACTTGGATCCAGAAATTAACCACGGGATTCCAGAATTAATTGCAGGTCTTGGACTTGGTGTATTAACCGAAGATAGCGTTGCACATTTAGCTTCTGTAGATCGACCGCTACGTATTGTAGACCAATGGACATATCATAACCGTCTGTATCGTGCGGCATCATTTGTAAGTGGTATGCCAAATCTCGAACTAGTGCAGTTAACCAGTTTTGGTTGTGGACTTGATGCGGTTACAGCAGATCAAGTAGAAGAAATTCTTGCAGCTAAAAACCGCATGTATACACTTATTAAAATTGACGAAGGCTCAAACCTTGGTGCGGTGCGTATTCGCATTAGAAGCTTACTTGCTGCAATTAAGGAACGCGAACGTCATCCAAAAGAAAAGAAAACAAAACAAACGCCAGCGGCATATATTCGCTCAGTGTTTACCAAAGAGATGAAAGACACTCATACTATTTTAGCACCGCAAATGTCTCCGATTCACTTTAAGATTTTGGAACATGCATTCCGCTATTCTGGGTATAACTTTGTTATTCTTCCCGATGTAGACCCGCAAGCTGTAGATGTTGGATTACAATTTGTAAATAACGACGCTTGTTATCCGTCAATCATTGTTGCCGGTCAAATGATGGCAGCACTCAAGTCGGGTAAATACGACCTAGACAAGGTGAGTTTGCTCATTACGCAAACCGGTGGTGGTTGTCGTGCTACAAACTATATTGGTTTTATTCGCCGTGCACTTACCGATGCAGGGTTGCCACATATTCCGGTTATCTCGCTTAGTGTGCTTGGCTTAGAAGAAAATCCTGGTTTTAAGTTTACATTACCACTTATTCACCGTGCAATGATGTCGATTATGGTAGGAGACTTACTCATGCGCGTTCTGTATCGTACACGACCGTATGAAGCAGAAAAAGGTTCTGCAAATGCACTCTACGAAAAATGGAATGCATTCGCAATTGAACAGTTAAAATCACTTTCAATCTCTGGTTATCATAAGATGATTAGAAATATTGTAAAGGATTTTGATAATCTACCACTTAACCCAAAAAGAAAACCGCGCGTTGGTGTTGTAGGAGAAATTTTAGTTAAGTTCCATCCAACAGCAAACAACGATATTTTTAGTACAATCGAGGCAGAAGGGGCAGAGTGTGTAGTACCTGATTTAGCAGACTTCTTGTTCTATACCTTTGCAACTGGAATTTATCGCTACGAAAAACTTTCGTTCCCTAAAAAGACCGAGAAAACAGCGCGCCGCCTAGTGTGGTTTGTAGAATTATATCGAGCAGAGATTAAAAAAGCACTCAAAAAGAGTAAGCGCTTTGATCCGCCTATCTCAATTTACGACCTTATGAAAGGGGTAGATGATATTGTTCAGCTTGGAAATATTACCGGCGAGGGCTGGTTCTTAACAGCAGAAATGGTAGAGTTAATCGAGTCTGGAGTACCAAACATTGCCTGTGTACAACCGTTTGGTTGTTTACCAAACCATGTAACTGGTAAGGGTATGATTAAAGAGTTGCGCTATCGCTTCCCAGAATCAAATATTTCTGCAATTGACTATGACCCAGGATCTAGCGAAGTTAATCAGCTTAACCGTCTAAAACTCTTGCTTGCAAACGCTCCTGAAGGGCGACATCCTGACGAGCCAAAGCCGAGTAAAGCACATTAGTAGGTAAAAATATTTGCTTACAAAAATACAAAGAACTGCCGAAAATGTAGACAAAAGGAATATTGATGAAAAAAAGATTCTTATACATATCGGCAGTTTTTTTATTTTTACTCTGTGCATCTCAAGCGAGCGCCTTTTTTAACTCTCTCGATGTAAGCGAGACAGCAACTATTCGAAAAAATATT
>CAYJNB010000178.1:0-4706 GCA_964371205.1 uncultured Treponemataceae bacterium | reverse complement strand
ACCAGAAACGCTTTTTACCTTACTCTATATAAGGAGAATATATGAAAAGTCCTCAGTTTCTTCTAGGATGTGCTGTTGTTGGTTTTATCCTATCTTTTTTAGTAGGCTTGATTTCCTCGGTCGGGCTGGGGCCAATGTTAGTACGTTCTTTTATATTTGCTTTTGTGTCTGTCTTAACTGGCTTTGGATTGCGGTTTGTGGCAAATAAATTTTTGTTACCAACAGCTGATTCACTTAATGATACAACAGCACAAGAAAAACCAGCTGAAACTGTAGGTGAGGTAGTCGATATTACGGTGGAAGATGATGAGTTGCCAGATGATGGCTCTGCATCTACATTTGTGTTTCAAAAACCTGTTTTTGCTTCGCAAACACCAAATAATGGAGCCAGCGAAAAAGTTGTTTCATCAACTGAATCTGCAACCTCAAACAGTTCTGTAGGTGCTGAACGTGTTACGAGCGCAAGTGCTTCAGAGGAAATCTCTGAAATTCAATCATTTTCGCCAGCATCGCCAGAAGTACTTACCGCAGCTAAACAGCAAGATGTACAAGGTGTTGAAGACCTGCCTTCGGTGAATGATGTAGCGCCTGTTCCAGAAGAAATGGCAGGAGAAGCTCAAGCAGTAGAAGAGCTTGAAGAACTAGAGGAATTACCAGAAATTGGAGTCCCGACTGCTTCTCAAGATGATTCTGGTTCTGCCAGTACTTCTACATCTACTGCTGCAAGTAGTTCCAGTAGTGCTGTTCCAGCAGGAGATTCAAATAGCGCAGAAATTGCAAAGGCAATTCGAACAGTGCTTTTAAGAGATGATAGTTAGGGTTTGACAAGACGTTATGTATGTTTTTATAATAGAGTACCAAATTAAAATGGTTTAAGGGTGTGGAAAATGGCAGTTTCGCTTTTTGAGCAAAAAACAGAAGAAGAACTCTGGATTGAGTACAAAAAAACACGTTCTCCTGCAATACGCGATGCTTTTATTAGGCAGTATATGCCACTTGTAAAGTATGTTGCTGGAAAAGTGTCTGTTGGTATGCCAGGTAGTGTCGAATTTGATGATTTAGTTGGATTTGGACAATTTGGTTTGCTTGATGCTATTGGAAAATTTGATCCGGATAAAAATGTAAAGTTTAAGACTTATGCGGTTACGAGAATCCGTGGAGCTATTTTTGATGAATTGCGCTCCATAGACTGGGTACCTCGTTCTGTACGTCAAAAATCACGCGAAATTGAAGAAGCTATTGTGCAAGTTGAGTCAAAACTTGGACGCACTGCAAGTGATGCAGAAGTTGCTTCTTCTATGGGATTGAGCGAGGCAGATTTTCAGCAAGCTGTTTTAAAAGTATCTGGAACAAGTGTACTTTCGCTTAACGATGTATGGTACTCTGGCGATGATAATGATCATGTTTCAATTGGAGACTGTATAGAATCTCCAAGTAGTTTAAATCCCGATGTTATTGTAGAGCGAGATGAAATAAAGAGAGTAATTATAGAAGCAATACATGAACTTCCAGAAAAAGAAAAAATGGTTTTAGTATTGTATTACTACGAAGATTTAACTTTTAAAGAAATTGGACAGGTGTTAAGTGTAAGCGAATCTCGTATTTCTCAACTGCATACAAAGGCAAATTTACGCTTACGCGCAAAACTTACAAACGTACGCAAAGGAATTCTGTAGTTTTAATACAAAAGGAAGTACTATGGTCACATTGGATTACATAAGAGAACAACTAGAAAAAAAACTCCAAATAGATCATATGCTCAAGACAATAGAAGTACGCGCTGATACTTTAGAAGAAGCGCTAGCCGATGCTGCTGTTCAACTCGAGGTATCTTCTAAACATTTGGAATACGAGATAGTAGAAAGAGGTTCTGCTGGAGTAATGGGAATCTCAAAAAAACCATGGTGTATACATGTCTATCCTTCTGCCGCTTCTGTACTCGAAAAGAAACGGCAAGAAACAGATTCTTCTACTACTGCTTCCGATGAAAATTTAGAACCTGTAATTATAGACAAAGATGGAGAAGCATTTATTCGCTACTTTGGTGGAACTATATTTATGAAGTCTGTACTTCCAGTTGCAGATGGGTTCCCTGTGCAAGAAGCAGAAGTATTTTCAAAATTGAGTCGTTCCGATGTAATTTCGTTTGATGAGGCTAAAATACGAGAATTTATAGCAAGTGGTACTGATGAAAACTACGAACCAGTAGGCACTTTTAATCATAGCCCTGGTAATGACTCCTATTTTGCGGTAGATATTTCTTCTGACGAAATGACAGTTACTATACTTGCAAACGAAGCTACAGTTGGTGGCTCGGATATCAGTGCAGAGAGAATTACACAGCTCCTAGGACAGTACAAGGTTGCAGTTGGCATAGATCCAGAAAAAATTAGCGACTTTGTGGATAACCCTGTTTACGGTCAACCTGTAATAGTTGCAGAAGGAATTCCTGCAAAAGATGGGGCTGATGCCTATATTGCATATAATTTTGAAACAGATACTTCTAAACTAAGACTTAAAGAAACAGAAAGTGGTCAGATAGACTTTAAAGAGTTAAACCTTATTCAAAATGTTGTAGAAGGCCAACCTTTAGCACAAAAGATTCTTCCAGAGAGAGGAAGCCCTGGCAAAACCGTTATGGGCCGCTACCTTGATGCAAAAAATGGTAAGGATATACCAATTCCATTAGGAAAAAATGTTGCACTTGATACAGATGGTCGCACAGTTATAGCTCAAACAAATGGACAAGTTCTATTGATAGGAAATAAGATTTCTGTTGAGCCTATTATGCAAGTAGACGGAAATGTTGGTATAAAAACAGGTCATATTTCATTCCTTGGTACTGTTATTGTTAAGGGTGATGTTGAAGACGGCTTTAATGTTAAAGCTGCTGGTAATATCGAAATTTATGGTTCTGTTGGTAAATCGATGGTTGAAGCAGACGGAGATATTATTGTCTCGCTCGGTATTATGGGGCATGATGAAGGTTGTGTTAGAGCTGGAAAATCACTTTGGGCAAAGTTTATTCAAAATACGAAGGTTGATGCAGAAGAAAATGTTATTGTTGCAGACGGAATTATTAATTCAAAGGTAACTTGTAACCAAAAAGTAATTGCTTCAGGTAAACGTGGCGCAATTATTGGTGGTCATGTATTTGCAACCGAAGAAATAAACTGTAAAAATATTGGTGCTTCAGGTGGTGGAGAAACAATTCTAGAAGTTGGATTTGACCCAAAAAGCAAGCTTCGCTTAGATGAGTTAAACGAAATGCAATCAGCATTAGTAAAGGAATTAGAAGAGATTTCGCTCAATCTTTCTACATTAGAAAATACTAAAAAAATTAGAAGACAATTACCACCAGATAAAGAAGAAAGCTTAATTGAACTTACAAAGCGAAAGCATGAAATAATAGATGAAACAGATCAAAACTCAGAAGAATTAGAAAAAATTCAATCACATCTTAAAGAGCTTAAAATTCTTGGTAAGGTTTCGGCCTCGGGTACTGTGTTCCCTGGCGCTAAAATTTTTATTCGCGATACAAAAGAAGAAGTGCGTACAGAACTTACAAAGGTAACCTTCTTCTTACAAGACGGTTTTGTTCGCCAAGGTGCGTATGAACCTGTCTCCAATGATGTAAGGAAGACACCTGATGGCTATTCAGCCGATTGATATGCAAACATTATTTTCTCAACTCGAAAAGGTTGGCAAAACACAAGCTTTTGCTCAACATGGTGTTGAAATAAAAAATGCTATCGAACAAGAAGAATCTACAAAGCGCTCACAAGAAAAGCATCAAGCAGTTGCGGGTACTACAGATGCTGCCGAAGAGGGCTTATCGCGTGTTAAAGATCGACAAGGTTCAAAAGATGAAGAGTCTAATGGACAAAAGAAACACAAGAACGATCAGAGCGAAGAAATTGAAGTTCCTCCAGTACAAACAGTTTCTGACCCAAAACTTGGGCGACATATAGATATTTCGGGGTAAAAATGGGATTAGCAATTTTTGCCGTATGTCTTTGCTTTTTTAACATAGTTCTCTGGTTTATATTATTTAGACAGTTTAAGAGAACCTTTTCTCCTAATACAATTCTTTCAGAAATTAGTCAAGAAGTTAATAAATTACTTATAGAAATTAGTCGAGAAACAGATGCTGACTTAACATTGATAGAAGAGCGGCGTAGAGGATTAATGCAATTATTAGAAAAAGCAGATAAACGTATTTTGCGTGCAGAAGATGAACTACAAAAAAGAGATACGGAAAAGAAAGTTTTAAATGATTTAACTGCGCCCGCAGTACAATCTATAGATATAATGAAAGATGCCGAGGTGCAAACACATCTCTTTAAAGAAGACCTTCCAAAAAATGAATCAAAACAAAGTGACTTATTTGATATACAAGTGTCAATCTCAGATGATGCCCGTCTTGCTCAAAGTGTTTCTGAGCAAAACGACCCTTTTGCCAGTGTGATTGAACAGAATAGAGCTGCAGAAGAGCTTGAAGCAGAAACACACCTTTCTCACTCTTCGATTGCTTCTTCTCAACCTGAACCAACTATAATTATTAAACCCCCATTAATAAAACCAACTCCCAGACAAAGCCTTAAAGAGCAAGCAAGTGAATTGCATCGAGCTGGTATGAGTATTGAATCAATTGCGAACCGTCTTGGACGCACAAAAACCGAAATCGAAATAGCCTTAGCCGTAAG